>CBKWFZ010000464.1:0-4003 GCA_966673785.1 uncultured bacterium | reverse complement strand
TCACTCAGATATTCAAAGTTCCGTCCGTTCAACGGAGTACGTATTATGTTTACGCCAGGACCAAGTATCACATCCTTTCCGCGCGCATTCGCCTCTGCGCCGAGAACTTTACCGTATGCGAACCCCAGCTCCGGATTCCACGTCGACGCAAGTGTTACGCCAACGGGAAGGTAGGTTACCGAATCCTCCACGCCTTCATCAGGCGCGTAGTCCGTTCCATGCTCCTTACGCACACCATGGGGACCGTCGGACATTACCCAGGTTGGAATTCCGAGCCGCTCAACACCGCCGGACCGAAAGGACGATACAGAGTGAATCATCGTAACCTTTTCTTCGATGGTCATTAACGAAATCAGTGAGTCGATCCGGTTCTCCGTCGGGTCGTTTGATGTCACCCGTTCGGGTGATGAGCATCCATTGACAATCAGTGCCAGCAACACACCTGCGGCAGTTCTTAAATTCTTCATGGTGAGGTTTAGTTAATCATTCGAAAAATAGCGTTGAATTATTGGTTTCAGGGTAACGTTCATCATTGTCGTCAAGGATTAATATCCTGCGTCTTTCGACAAAACTTCAATTGCCCCGGCTAGGTAGACGAGCGGCGCATTCCAGTTAATGGCAATCTCGTTGGAAGCATAGGAGCAGACTGCGTCGACGAACGCTTCTTCGGCTATCGTAGACGGATACGTGCATTTATCCTGCATAGCAGCATTCGGTCCGCCGCACAGCATACCCGGGATAGGATCAACCACTCCATCCGCTTCAGACGGACGATGGTGCGGATGCATCGGCGTTTTGGATCCGAACCCGGTCACAAACGAATAGCCCGTAGCGTTGCGTCCGAGAAGATAATCGAGGTTCCCGAGCGAGTGGTCAAGATACGTCTGCTGACCCGTGAGCCGGTACGCCTGGAGCAAGGCGATACCCTGATTGGCGGCAACGGCACTGCTTCCCCAGATGTAGTCACCGCGGCTCTTCCCCATCACGGTCCTGAGCCCGTGCGCTGAAGTATTCTCGATCAGCTTATCGGCCAGGGCGACAACCCTTTTCCTTACCACATCGGCTAACTGATCGGATTCCACACCAGACTTTCTCCCGTGTCGTAGTAAGGAATGATATCCAAGCAATTTCACCTGACCCCAGGAAGGAAGCTCGCTTTTTTGATCGTTCATGATTTCCTTTTCCGGTAAGAATGAACGTTCACCGGTGGTGATGAAAAGTTCGCAACCTGCCCAGATGAACTCATCTTTAAAATTCCGGTCGCCATACTCGCCCGTGACGATGTCAGGGTCAAAATTCCGGTTAAGCTCTTGTTGATTGTATGCCTTGTCTGGATTCTGGGATGCCCATTGCCATGCACGTTTTGCTGCCGCGAGGCAAGTGTCCGCGAGACCCGGCAACTGAGCCTCGAATGGCGCAAACACCCGAGCGGCCTGAGCCGTGACCGCTGCGAAGTCGAGTGACGCCGCTGTTCCTTTTTGTACGACGTAACGTTTGCCGCGCGCATCGTTCGGCATCACCATTCCGTCAAATGCCGGGTTGGTCAGCTTGTGGTACACGCCACCGTCTTCGGAATCCTGCATGGTGAGCATCCAGCGAAGATTCCAGAGGATCTCGTCCAGCAAATCGGGTATATCGTTCGACGACTCGGGAATATTCAGCGAAAGTTGCGCATAGTATTCGGGAAAATCCTCGAACGCAGAAAGCATCGTTCCCATGGTTATGCCGCTGTTGACAATGTACTTGTTGTAGTCTCCGGCGTCGTACCAACCGCGGGGTGCGCTGATAACGGTGCCGGCAGGGCGCGCGGTTGATGCGGCAGAAGGATGGACGAGCACCTCCCTGTCGGGATGACCCGCGGGCCGCGCCCATTTGCCCGCGTATTTTTCATCCAACGGCATGGACATACGCTGGAAATAATAGTTGCGGATACTCGCCACAGCGAGCTCCTGGTGAACGTCGTCACGGATCTCAAACGCATGACTTTTCCCGACTCCGGGCACGACGATGACAAACTGTCCCGCTTGTTTAAAGGAGCTGAAATCAGCTGCCCTGTAAACCTTGTCGGAGTAGTATGACTTAATACCTTTTTCAAGCTTGCCACGAAAGAATTCCCGTTTTCCCGTTGTATCGGCTACGAAGAATTCCGTCCCGCTGTCACCCTGCACAATCGCGATCTTGGGACCCTTCGGATAGAAACCAAGCTGATTGAGTCTGATGCCTTTTGTATTCTTCGTCTGGCAGGCGCCCTCAACGGCAGCGATGATTATCAGAAGGAGCAAAAACCGGAATTGTCGTGCCGACGTGATTGTCGCTGCGAGGCGTCCGGCGGCCGTGATGCTCTTAATCACTATGTTCGTATTTGTAATCTTGAAACAAATCATCATTTGGAAGTTTGCAGCGAATGCTATTCAATCATCAGTTTGGCTGACATAATCGTTTTTCCACCCAACAGTCGGACAACATACAGACCCGGCGGAACCTCCGGAGAAAAAGAGACTTTTTCATCATGCCGATTGACCGGGTAGGTGAAGAATGTCCGGCCGCGCATATCCATTATTTCGAGACTACGAAAGCCGCTCGCGGGCAGATCAACAGTAACCTTCCCGTTAGCTGGATTTGGCGCGATATTGAAGGTCTTGCGTTCCCCGGGATCCGTATTCGTAATGATATCATCGCCTTCATCTATCATCAGATAAACCACTGATCGCGGTGGCAACGTTACAACCACTCCGCCTTGTACCTTTGATGACCTCGACTGTATCGTATTGTAGTTCGCGGGACCGCCCGCGGACAAGGTTGGACCAACGCCGTTTACACTCACCTTTAGCGAAAACTCGCCATTGTCGCTCCCGCCCGTCAAGGTGTAATAGTAATAACGATCGCCGACACCATGATTAGAGAGGTTTACCTGTGCGGTATGAGAAGACGTGCCTTTGTTGACAAGTACAATACCGCATTCACCGGATGAAAACGTCGACGCGTAGGACAATACGTCTGTACTTCCCGTCACTTCCGATTCGACCATCAGGTCTCCGAAGAACTTTTGAAAGTAATACATGTAGTGGAAAGAGGGTCGCGGATTCCAGCGCGGGATGCCGGGCTCATTGCCCTGACTAAACGTTCCATGGTCGTTGCCGTTGTCATACCCGTTAGCCAGATCCCACCGGCTTGCCATGCCGTATTTGTTTCGGATGAGCTCTCCAAGCGTGATCGCCGCATGCATGCCATTGATATAGGAGATCTGCTGCTTTGAACCGACAGCAAAGATATTCCATTCCGTCAGGGCGACCGGTTTTTGTTGCCTTCCGGCAGCGGAAATGGAGCTGGTTACATACTCCATCATATCGTGCGTAACGTCAACGGCGGTTGCGAGAATTGAAGACGCGTTTGAATTGGTGTTGTATGGCGTATAGTAGCTGTGAATGATATAATAATCAGGGAGATCCTCTGCTTCCTGGAATACGCCAGCATTCCAGTTCTTATCCGTATTTGTCCACCAACTCGCGGGCGCTTCCGCGAGAAGCTGTGCTCCGATATAGATTTCAGCGCCGATCTCGTCCGCGGCCCGTCGCATTGAGTCAGCAAAAACACGGAAATGCTTCCCGTATAGCGCACCCGTAACAATCTCCGGTTGACCGTCCTTGTTATTGACTGTATTTATTCTCCAGCCGGCCTGCCAGCTACCATTACTTTCGTTGCCGATCTCCCAGAATTTGGTCCGGCCGTTATCGTGACGTACCCATTCTGCCGCATAATGCGCTGCGGACGCAACCGGATCCTCGGCAGTACTGTAACGCGCATAGCCGTAATTGATCGTGATCATACCCGTATTGCCGGTAAGTTCAAGCATTTCGTAATAGTTGTCCAGCGAAAGCGTCCATCCCTCATCGTTTCCGCCGTACCAGTAGCCGGCACTTGATTCAACGCCATCGCCATTAACCAGCATGGCTGGAGCATCGGCGGGAGGAGCATCTTTTTCAGCGTCCCAGAAATATACACT
>CBKWFZ010000463.1:0-4004 GCA_966673785.1 uncultured bacterium | reverse complement strand
AACGCTTGCAAAAATATTATCCACAGGCAATCTCGCTTTAAGATCCACATACCTTATTCGCACGGGAACAGACCGTTTCGATTGCAGGCCTGCATCGTCAACGCTCACCATGCTGTACGTGATAATTTTTCCCGCCACAAGATCGGTCGTGTCACTGAAACTATGGCTTGCGTCATTGGCGGAGAATGAAGCAACTACCCGCCAGCGCTTTGATCTTTCGTCCATGCGATAGAGAATTGTTTCCGCGAGATCCTCACTCGAACTCGGCACCCAACGGAGCTCGATCGCGTTCTCGGTAATTTTATAGTGGTCAAGAACGGGCGCGCTTGGCGGCACGACATCGGGGCGTTTAAGCTCAAGGATCTCTGAGAACCCGGAATAGTTTGAATTGTAGTCGAGCGCCACAACCCGATAAAAGATCTTCTTTGTCAGAGTCTTCAGCGTTATCGTATCCTGAAAGACCGTGTCTCTGAGTGGTCCGTGGGTAAGTTGGGAAAACTCATGGTCCGGGTCGTTCGCATAAAACACAAGATAGCCGTCAATATCCTTTTCCTTACCCAGATTCCACGTCACGGTAACGACACCCGTCGTGTCTATTGTACCGGCCAGGCCCGTAGGCGGAGCCGGTGGAATACTGTCGATAATCATCGCGTACTTTGCCAGTGAGATGGACGCGTTGCCGGCGGTGTCGACGGCTGCCACGATATAATAATTGCTTGCCATCGGATCGGCGCCACGATCAAAAAATTCGCGCGTTTTTGATGACAACGGTTCAATCGTTAAAGGGGTGAACTCTTTTGCAGGATTATTTCCGCGTCCGATCAGAAAGCCCTTGATTCCGCTTGCATGAACCGGGTATTCCCACGTGATTCGGATCTCATTTCCTCCGACGTGCTTTGCATTCACATTTGCAGGAGGCGGTGGAGGGGTACGGTCACGGCCCATTGCGCTGACCGGCGGCGATGGTGAACTGATCTCGCCGTAGGGCGTCACACCTACAAGGCGATAATGAAAGTTTTTATAATTCGTTTGAACAGAATCCAGGTAAACGAAAAAGTCTGCCGATTGCGGAATTCTTTCCGACATCGCGTGTACATAGGGCGTTGTGTTCAGGCGCCGGAAGTTGCGGCCACCATCGTCGGATCGCTCGATGAAATAAGCTGAAAAATGAGCGTTGTGAATCTGTCGGTTCCAATACACCTCAAGAAGGTTTTCGCGTTCCTTTACGTGATCAATCACCGGTTGCGGTACGGGCTGCGAGGTCGTTGCGTGAACAATGGCGACACCGGGGTTTATCGTATAACCCTTGCCATCGCCATTATAGACCACTTTATAGATGTAGGATTTGCCGCGTTCCACATTGCTGTCAACGAGCCTCAGACCGAGTGCTGTCGCGGTATTGGAAGAGATATCCGCTGCGAGCATGGCAAACGAATACCGCGTCACAAATTCGTCCGCTTTTGCGATGAAGCCTGTTGCCGGAGTAAAGCTCTTACCATAGAGCGCCTGTGCTGCAATCTTGGCGTAGTCATCATTGTTGCGTTCACCGGCGATAGTGGCCCATTGCTCCAATGGCCACGGCTTTATGGGTTCCGCTGTCATCCGTTGAAACGCCGCGGGATCGAAGGCACCAGTCTCATCAAGTTCAGCGCGGAAAACCACGTATCCGGACCGGTTTGCTTCCTTCCATGCCCCGGCCGTTTCCGGTGCCCAGCGCAAGATTACGCTATCGCCGCGGTAGACGCCTTGTACGGCCAGACCGGCTTCGTACGCCCCTGGACCCTGCGTTGGTTCCTTCGCATTGTTTTGCGCACCCGCATGTCCCGAGAACACCACAACGAGTACAAGAAATATAAGTCGTCTCATCAGTATGTGAAGGTCTTTGTTACGTTAGTGCCCGTTCCGTACGCATTGTTACCGCGTGGCCACTGATATCGTATCTGAATTTGATATGTGCCCCGCGTATAGCGGTAGTCGCCCATCCGGTTTCTTAACAGCGTGCTGACCTTAGGCGCCAGCACACGATCGCGGTTCACAGCATCCCGTATCGGATAACCCGTTGGGAAGAGAGGTGTAGGCGTCCATGTCATCGCCTGGCTAACAGTGCGTTGCAGATCCAGGAAGTCGGTCCACACGTGAGCACTGGTGGTGAAGCCCATCTCAAAGTTGGGAATTGAAACTGTCATGGCAGAAATCGCGGCCTGAGGAACGAACCGAGTCGATGATCCGCTAAGCACCTGGGTGGCTGCGTGGTACCCGGTCATGTTCGATGTTGCCGCTGCAAACGCCGGACTGGTACCGCCCTGGTTGTAATCGGGGTTGTTCCGGGCTTCGCGTTCGACCTGCCACGTTTGTATCGGGCCAGTGAGTCTGGATCGATCCGACACCGTGACGGTTTGCATCGGCGGAATTCCCTTACCATGCCGGTTCAATTGTGCCAGCCTGAACCGGGTGATTCCCGGTACCGATGAAATCAGCGTCGTCAAACTGCCGTGCAGATCATAAATTCCCGGCTTCGCAACGCGTACATGATAGTCATTAACCCAGGGATCGATGATGCTCAGCAACGGCTTCATCACCATCGTTCCGTTCTTATACAACCCGAACGCCTCAAACCGGTCGAAGGGTTCGGCAACCGTTGTCTTCAGCGAGAAACCCTCCGCGATGAATGCATTCACATAAGTGGCATTCAACCCGGCAGACGCAAGTTTTTCCTGAAGGGTATTGAACTTGCTTGTGCGGAAGTAAAATTTGTACAGCAATTTTTCATCGGGTTCCACTACTTCACCGGGCAGAAGTCGCTCTGCCTGGGACCTGATCGTGGCGGTGCTTCCTCCCGCGAAGGAGCGGCTCAGCGCAACTCTGGAGGTTGCTACATTGAACCGGGCGCTGGCCTGGTGCTGGACTTCACGGCGCAGTCGTTCCTCTGTGCTGACTGGCGGAGGAATCAGTTTCCTGACGATCTGAACGCCATACATCGTTTCATTGTCCATTTCAGGAAGCGGAAGGCTCATAACGCGACCCGTGGAATAAGTGAGCTCGCGCTCCGTCTTTTCTCCTCCGGCTACCGGAACATAGCGCACGAGGTATTTGTACCGGCGTCCGTCAATCTCCCTGCTGAAGATCCGGTCGACGGGATTCTCAAGCTGAATGACGCCATTCCTTGTTGCACGAACTCCGCCGATCGATTTTGAGGAAACACCCTCTCCTTTCAGGTGATAATACTGACCATCGACAGGATAGGTGTACACGATCTGATCGAGGGGAATGAAATCAGGTACCGGACCCGTTGTAAATGTAACAACACGCTCCTCACTCCAGACAGAACCATCGCCGTTGCGCACGATCTGTTGCGTACCGTTGGGAAAATGCTCGCGTGCTTTTATTACGATCCGTACTTCATAGTCTGAATTACCCTCAAGCATTTCATCCAGCCTGAATTTCAGGACGGTGTTATTGCTTTGAAGCGAATAGGTACCGTTGACAGTCTGGCTGGTGCCTTGTTTTTTAACCACGAAGGTTTCGACAAACGGAAAGAAAGTCCGCGTTACTTCCGTTCCGTCCGCAGCTTCCATCGGGAATTCGAGGAATTTTTCCACCGGCACATTGAATGATACGGCGGGACTGGTAAAGCAACTCTGTTCCCTGCTTCCGTTTTCGGGCATCACCTCGGCGATCATGTTCATTCCGCTCAACGGATTTGGTATCACGAACGTACATTTCTGTCCGATCTCCATATTAAAATTGCAGCGACCTTCAACCATGCCGCCTAGGATTGAATAATAAAGGCCGGCCCGTCCGCGGAATCCGCTGGGATCCGGAAAATTACCTTGCAGCATGGCGGCTGCGCCGAGTTGGATGAACGGATACTTTCCTTTGATGAAAAACAGATCGACCTGCACGCCCATCTCGCAATAGATTCCTGCGAAAACCTGCCCCTGGATATACCACCCGTCAATGCCGCGAGGAGGCTGCCCTGTCTCGGCACAAAGTACGGATCCCCG
>CBKWFZ010000462.1:0-4005 GCA_966673785.1 uncultured bacterium | reverse complement strand
CAATGGCCGGCGGCGGCCCTGGTCGTACAGCTTCCAGATTCGGCACACTCCACATCCTCACGTTACAATAAAGCGGCGCGAGGCCAACAGGTCGTTTGGGTATTTCCATGTTCTCCCACTTCCAGCCAAAACGATCTACAGCCGACTGCGCGATCGAATCTGAAACAGGTTTTGGACACTGGGCCTTGCTCATACCATCAGCTTTCGCGCGAGCCAACGTAGCCTGAACCACTTCGGTTGCGATCTTCGACCCTGCTTCAATATCGCTCTCGACGTTCGCGCCTGACCAAAGCAGACTCCCCAGATGCTGCTCTGCCCTCTCGTCAATATAGGCTGCCTCGAGTGGAAACATGGCTTTCAGGATGTCTCTTGACACAACCGCGATCACTGCACCGTCTGACGGATAGGAAGGTAAATCAGACGACCCGTACGCTGACTCAATCTCATCGTCGTAGCTTGAAGGGCCCATCCGGTTGAATTGAAACTTGTAATTCCACGTTGTTATCAATGCATCGAACTGTGCCACACTCATGTACGCGAGCATGCGGCTTGTATATGCAGGATGGGCAAACGGAAATGGAGAGGGACCTTCGGGAGTCGCAGGATTCGGCAGCGTGTAGGTGCCATCGGGATTCGGACCAGGTATCAGATTGTACTTTGCAGCGAGTTCCAGCGCTATTTCGTTCCAGCGTACCAGCGGATTGTTCGTCCAATACTGGACCTCCTCCCTTTGCTTTTTGCTGAGACCGGATTGTAATCCCTTCAAAGCGGTAAGCTCGTTTTGGTACTCGGTGCTGTTTACATCGGCGGGCGGATCCACCGTGATGGCGCTTCCGCTGGTTAAGATCACAGGAGTCCACGATCCACCGTCTTCATCCAGTTTTGAATATTCGTAGGCGGAGAAGCTTGCGTGCCGTGGCATCTCATGATTATCGCACGACCAAATCAGAAGGACAACGCAAACACTACAGACAAGAACAAGTAGTATATTTTTTTTCATCGTGATAGATTTTGAATGGCGGAATTCGATTAATAGGAAAACTGATAGGTTGCACCTAGACCAAAGCCTGTTACCTTACCCATATTTCTTCCATTGAGCATTTGATTATAGTATGCCAGGATACCAACACCTTTCACTTGTTTGGAAAAATATTGCGCAGACGCCGCGACCTGATCGAAGACGACTCTGTTTGTCGGTTGCGCAGCATTGTACTTACGGATGTCGTCGCCGCTGGTAGATTGCAGCTTGTAATACGAGCCTTCGATCTTAAGGGTATTGTTAAACAACCAGAACCCGGCAACGGCGTTGTACTCCCAGGCGTTCGGAACGTCCATCCACCGGGTATAATATGAACCGTTATTGTAATAGTAGTCGCGTTCCGCCTCTGTCTGGCCTCTGAAAAAATGACCGCCCATTCCTCTCAGGTACAGCCCCATATTCCAGCGATATTGAACGATACCGCGCAGACTTAGTTCCTGCGTTCCATTTCCAAGACTATAGGGGCGGTAATCGGAAAGGTAGTTTGAAACCGGCAATGCAAATCCACTGGCGACGTAAGCGGATAGTTTACCCTGGGCCGTCTCCGTGTTTACAACACGATATTTTAATGCAACGGTCAGGTCCTGGAAGCCTTTTGCTCCCTGCAACTGACCGCCATTTGGTTCCGACGACTCAGTCTTCACATAGGGAACACCAACATACACGTTCAATTGATCAAGTATGCCAACTGCGATCATTGGCATAACCGATACGCGGGTGACCGTAGCAATGGTTTCGTTACTACGCAGCGTAGTACCTTCCCAATATTGATCGAATGTACCGCGGTCGTAGATCAGCGCGATACATGCTTCGCGTTTTTTCATCATGAGGGCATCGGAAGGCGTTTGTGCCGATGCCGGCATATAATTGCACAGGAGCACGCAAATGCCCAGTGCGAAACAGGTAGAGAGTTTCATGTGGTTCAAGGTTTATATGTTGACGGATGGATACGATCAACCATCGGTGGGATTTCCGGGCATGTGACGTATCCAGATTCAGATATCGACAGCATGCCTGGTCTCGTTCTATTGAACTCCGCCGTCCACGCTGTCACTTAAAGCTCTTTAACCTTCCGGCGGAGGACCGAATATGGGGATGGACCTGTTTTGATAGAACACAAGCGAAGATAAGCCGTTCACCGGGCGGTTCCAGCCATCATTTCCATCGGATAGCGAAAACACAACGCCAAGATAATCCTTTGCAAAACTGAGCTGAACTTTGCCCTTCGACGTCTTATTAATCGGTTTATCGGTAAACGTCTTGACGTAGTCGGTGAGCGCCTGCTTTATATGCTTGCTTTTTTGATCTCTGATGCAAACGATAAACAATGTATCGCGCACTATTCTTTGCTTAACCAGCCGGTAAAATTCTCCCTCATGTTCAATTTCGCCCTCGACCCGCTCGTACACTTCACTTCCGGAATAGTAGGGGATAAAAACAGGAACCTTAAGCGTTATGGTTTCATCGCTCACGTACTGGTCTGCATCGAGGCGGCGGGAAATCTCGCTTTTTACTTTTACACTTAACCCAACCAAAAGCCCGTAAAATCCTATGATGTTGAACAGGATCAGGATAACCAGAAATATGGATACTGCGGTTTTCAAGGGATAGAGGACTACATATTTAATACTTTAAACCCTAATGATCAATACGCCGCGGCATTTTTATCTGGCTGTTCGAATTATTCTGGCAAAAACCGCTCCGCGCCAGCCCTATGGCTAGGCGAAATCAGATTGTCGGTTCGTGTACACTGGTATTAAAGGCAGGATTTCAATTAATCCGGACCGGAGCCGGAATATCGCGGAATGCGCGGAAAAACAGGGTCTCTGGATCCAGCGTTCATCAGAACACTGAATCTCCGGATTCCGCTATTGCAATGTCTACTCGACAGAACCGCACGTGAGCATCGCGTCGCCAAAGTACGGGTTTCGGATCTGATCATTGTCGCTGAGCCAGTGAGCACCTTTATCGTTAAAAGCCATCGGACAATACGTGTAGTAAGCGGTGATACCACCCAGGCCGTAAGCCTTGATCGTTTTATACAGGGAATAGCTCAGCTTTTCGAAGTGCTCGCGCTGGGCCTCGATATCCTCCGCGGCCTTTATCCTCTCCAGTGCCGACGCCATTTCCCCGTGGTAGATCATCCAGTCATTATGGGCTGCGCCTGTCAACTGTTTCATATCAACCGCCGTTAGCTGGTCAGCTGTTTCAGTGGCTTTTTTCCTGACATCGTCCGCGTTTGAAGAGACGAACGCGTCCTTGAGTCCGACATAAGCTTCAAACAGCTGACTCAACTGTTTCTGAAAAATATCGCTGACAGTAAACTCAGGCTTGCCAGCTTCCGTTTTGGTGATATCGCTTTCAAATTCATGCTTCTCCGCCTCCTCGCCTGAAAGGGTATCGTTCACCTCCGCGTCACCTTTACCTCCGGAACATCCGGCCAGTATAATGGCGGCAAACGCAAATGTTATGTTGAATATCAGTTTCGTTTTCATGGTTCGTAATCGGTTTTCCAAATTCGTTTACAATATAGATGTATGAATGTTAATACAGAAGCGTTGCCGGCCCGGTAGCTTCCGCCTGTTTTTAAACCGGATTCAGGCATTTACCTTGCGTGCTATACCGACAGTCTTTCAAAGATGTAATTCCACAAGGTAAATGACTAATGTCATTCGGTTGCTTTACGGAATTGCGTTAATTGAACAACAACGCTTTAGCATATGAAGATTCTCGTTCCTACCGATTTTTCCGAAAACGCCAACCAGGCACTCGAATACGCGGCCGAAATCGCCGGTGCTACTGAAGGTCAGCTTACGCTGCTGCATGTTTATTCCGAGCAGGCACAACTTTCAAACAAAATAGAGACCGAGGAAAAGCTGGCTGTGATTTGTCAGGCAACCAGCGCAGAATATACGACGATCTCGTGCCAGCCGGTGACGCGAACGGGAGAAATTGTCGACGGGATG
>CBKWFZ010000461.1:0-4005 GCA_966673785.1 uncultured bacterium | reverse complement strand
GTTAGAGCAAGGCGGAGCTCGAGTTGAAGATCATGGTAACGATAGCCGATGTTCCAGCTTTCCGGCATTCCGGAAGATCGTGTCCAGCCGCCCTTGACGTCGTCGGAAAAGCGAAACTTGTCCTTTTGCTCCCTCACAAAACGCGCGTGCGCGAGGCTTTTCCACTTTGACTCAGGTAACGAACGCCGCCAGATCGCCTGCGGTTCGGGACGGATCAGCACATACTGTCCAAAGCGCTCGAGCTTCTCGTAATCACCACAGTCAATGAGTTCGTATTCTTGCCAGGACGACGGATGGTATAGCTTGAGATTTTGCATGTTGAATCGGGTTTCAAGTTTAAGGTTAATCCCCGACACTTGGAACTTTGAACCGCTAACTTTAACATTACGGCATGCATCCACTGATCACCAGTTTGCAGAATCCCAAGATCAAGAACGTAGTCGCCCTTGAAAAGGCGCGCGAGCGGAAGCGCCAGGGTGTGTTCCTGATCGAAGGCGTTCGCGAAACAAAACTGGCCTACCAGGCGGGGTACGAACTGCAAACCGTCTTCTTTTGCCCTGATATTTTACCGGAAGACGAGGTGCGCTTTTTAAGCCCGAACGACAACCTTATCGTTCCGGTCCAACGGGCAGTATTCGAGAAGATTGCGTATCGTGAATCAACGGGTGGGATATTGGCTGTTGCGCATCAGCGGAAGCACGAACTTTCGTCGGTGCGGCTGAGCCGTAATCCGCTCATCCTGATTGTCGAGGCCGTGGAAAAACCGGGAAATCTCGGTGCGCTCCTGCGGACCGCCGACGCAGCAAACCTCGACGCAGTTATCATCTGCGATCCGCAGACTGATTTTTATAATCCAAATGTCATACGCTCCAGCGTCGGGTGCGTGTTTACGCGCCAGATCGCCAGTGCAACAACGGGAGAAACGATCGCGTGGCTGGCGGACAATGGCATCACCAGCTACTGCACTTATCTCGAAGCTTCGCAACCTTATCATACCTGCGATTACACAAGGCCATGCGCAATTGTTATGGGCACAGAGTCGACGGGGCTGTCCGAAGAATGGGTTAAGAATGCAGGCGCGAATATTATCATCCCGATGCAGGGGAAGATCGACAGCATTAATGTTTCTACCGCCGCGGCGATCGTTATCTTTGAAGCAAAACGTCAGCGCAATTTTACATAATCTGCGTTTTCGCCGAATTTCTGTCACGCTCCCGAACGGTCCTGAATAAAGGACTATATTTAGCACATTGCCCTGGTATTGTTGATGGATAAATTTCCGTTGTCTTCCGTTCAGATGGATGAAACGAAGAGCACAAACCCTGACCGCCTTCGTCTGATTGACGCTTTCTATCAGGCTACCGATCTCGGTATGCTGCTGCTGAACACGCGTGGGGAAATTGTGGGCATGAACAAAACCGCCGAAGTAATGCTCGGCCAACGCCAGGACACCCTGTCCGGCAAAACACCCGAACCGCTTTTCGACCTCAACCAGTTTGAAACCAAACACACCGGAGAAACAGAACTGTTTCATGAGGCGGTGTTGCCACGGTTGCTGCATCAGGTCCGGACAAGCTCGCGCACCTGCCGTTTTGAAACCGTAGCCCACCACAAGAACGGAACCCCGGTACCTGTTGCGCTTGCTATCAGCGGACTGTGGGAACGCAATACTATTGCAGGATACGCGATGACGTTCCTTGAAATCAGCGAAAGAAAAAAAGCCGAGCTCGAACAACACGAAAATCAAAACCAGCTGCAGGCCATCATTGCATCGCTGGATGACATCGTTTTTGAGCTCGACAATGAAGGTCGTTTCCGGCAGATATGGGTGCGGTCTGACGACTTCCTCTTCCTGCCACGCGAAAAAATAATCGGGCGTACCCTCAGCGAAATGTTCGGCGAAGTGTTCGCGCGCCCGTTCGAAGAAGGTATCCGTGAGGTGATCAGGACGGGCGACACCTTTCAATGGGAATACCCATCCATGGAGCCTGGCGATAACCGCTGGTTCAATGCGAAATGCTCCCTTGTTATCGAGAATGGAAAGCCTACGGGGCGGATAAGCGTGTGCATCCAGGAGATCACTGATCGTAAGGAGATGGAGTTGTCACTCCGGCAGAGTGAGGAGAAATTCCGGCTGCTTGCGGAAAGTATACCCGGCGTAATCTTCATGGTCAAAAACGACGACGCAAACACCATACTCTACATCAACAATAAAATTACGGCACTCACAGGTTACGCCGTAGACGATTTTTACGCGGACAGCGTTAATTTGCTTTCGCTGATACATGATGAGGATCGCGCATACGTGACCAACGTGCGGAACAAGTCTTTCGAAGACCGCCTCAGTTATACCCTTGAATACCGCATACGGCATCGCGACGGAACCTGGCGCTGGATTTCGGAGACGGGAATAGGTGTGCAATCAGGTCAGGGATCGATGCTCGAAGGATTTATTGCCGACATTACGCAACGCAAGGAATCGGAAGAAGAATTAAGGCGCATGGCCGACGAGAACTCGCGTATCTTCAACAATTCGATCACCCTTACGGCGGTCACCGGCTTCGACGGCTACTTCAAGAAGCTGAATCCCGCCTGGGAAAAAACTCTCGGATGGTCGAGAGACGAGTTACTCACGCAGCCCGTAATCTCCTTTATTCATCCTGACGATTTGGTAAAAACTGACGAGATGATGCGTGTCATCCGTACCGGTCATACTGTTGCCATGTTTGAGAACCGCTACCGATGCAAGGATGGCACGTACCGCTGGCTTCTCTGGGGATCGTCGCCAGACATCGGCAGAAAGGTTATCTATGCATCTGCGATTGATATCACGAGTCGTAAGAAATTTGAAGAAGAACTGATCATCTCCAAACGCAACCTTGAAGTTGCAGCATACGAGCTCGAGGAACAAAATCGCCAGCTCGACGAATTTGCACACATCATCTCGCATAACCTCCGGGCACCCGTTGCCAACATCAAGGCGCTGCTCAATTTCATAACGGAAGACAGCCAGCCCGGTGATTACCAGCTGATCTTTGAAAAGATCCGTAACGTGACGCACAACATCGGCGAAACCATGAATGAACTCATGGAGATGATCAAGATCCGTAAAACACACGATATCGAACGTGTGGAGATCCGGTTCAAGGACATACTTGACAAGGTTGTTCAATCACTCGAAGGGGAGCTGATCGAAGCCGGAGCAACGGTAACATACAACTTCAACAACGCACCGAAGATTTACTACTCGAAACCATATCTCGAAAGTATCCTTCAGAACCTGATCAGCAACGCGGTCAAGTATCGCTCACCAAACCGTATTCCCGAAATATTTGTCTCTACGGACCTCGTTCCCAGTGGCATTGAGCTTCGCGTCAAAGACAACGGACTGGGTATCGACATGAAGCAACACGGCGACAAGCTGTTCGGACTCCATAAGACATTTCATGAGAACAAGGAAGCGCGGGGCGTAGGATTATTCCTGACGAAGACACAAATTGAAACCCTGGGTGGTAATGTGAAGGTAGAGAGCAAGGTGGATGAGGGGACGACGTTCATTGTTCACTTCTGAGAATAGAGTTTCAAGTTTCAGAAGTTTCAAGTTTCAGAAGTTTCAAGTTTCAGAAGTTTCAAGTTTCAAGCAGGAAATATTTCCTTTCAGGAAAAAGTCAGAAGCAAAACGACGCTGTGACAGCGTTAAAAGTGCATTGATTTGTAATTTTCAATTGTTGGGGATTCTAGATTAACATGTTCACGGATCGTGCGTGGTGAACACGGAATACACCAACGCGGAGACGCCACGACGCTGAGGAACGCAGCGAACACAAATGAAAGTAAGTCGCCAGCATTCCCTGCGAGACCCCGCGACTCTGTGCCTCTGCGTTGGTGTATTCACGGCTTGACATTGATAAAAAGTGCCGACACCAGAATTGATCGGCACGCTGAATGAATTCAAGTTTCAGAAGTTTCAAGTTTCAGAAGTTTCAAGTTTCAGAAGTTTCAAGT
>CBKWFZ010000460.1:0-4021 GCA_966673785.1 uncultured bacterium | reverse complement strand
CGAGTATCCACCGCGAGACTTCCGTGGTTTGTTTCCAGTCATGATTGCTGAATCCATCGACAATGAGAACACTGATCTTCTTCGGCGGCGCGATGAAACCGGATGTTAATCCGAAAAAGATAACCAGCGTAGCAGCAGCGATCAAGGTAAGGTGCTTCATTTTTGAACCAATTGTATCCAGGTATGCCTTCACATTCTTCGACGTCGGCCGTTTAAGTATTCCCGGCTTTCTAAGCCCTGAATTTGCTGACTTCAGGTATTCCAATATCAAGAAAAATTTCCGTGCAAGACGCGCTTCCGCCTGATAATATTCTATCACATGGCGGGGGGTTAGAAAAACCTTGCTGGACATCCGCACCATCCACGGAAATACCTTGATAGGTTTATTTGGAACCGGCAATGATTGCATCGATCGTACGCTGATCGCTTACGAAAAGCCCAGTGCGGTCTAGTGCTCCTCCTGTATCCCACCAAAACGGAATAATACCGCGCTCCCTCGCGTGCCTGGTCACAAAAGTAACCCAGTAGTCCACAGCATCGTTGTGCGTTTCAGTATCCAGCGGAACATTGCTGCTCCCGGTTCGTCGATATGCGCCGTATTCACCCATGATCACCGGAATCCCTTTGTCAATAAATTGTGTCTTCATTTTATCGAACCATTCAATTTGCACATCTTCTTCGCCCCAGTCTGGATTGCGACCCGGTTCAATTTCCGAATGATGTCCCTCGCCCCAATAGTAAAACATTTTACCCCAGCTGGCATCTCCATTCATCAGTGTGAATTGAAACGGAGTATAGTTGTGTTCTTCGAACATCAAACGATCCGGCGTTGGATCATCAGGAAAGTCACTTACCGTTAATAAATCAGAAGAGCCCTGAATGACAAGCACCCGGTATGTATTACGACCACCCGTTGACCGCACCGCGTCGACAAAGGTCTGGTGGTACGAGAGCAACACTTCCATTTCCGTCAGGTTGCCGGCGTTGGGTTCGTTCGCGCTGGCAAACATCACATGTTCGTCAAAATCCCGCATCACTGTCGCTATTTGTTCCCAGTAGGCTTTTTGCTTTGCGTTGACCGAATCCTGTTTCTCAGGCGTACAATTGTTCTCGAGCCATCCTCCGTCCCAGTGAATATTCAGCAGGACGTACATGTCATTGGCAACGCAGTATCCAACCACTTCTTTGACCCTTGCAAGCCAGCCTTCATTGATCTTCGCTGTCGTTCTGTCGTCTATATGATGCCAATCCCATGCACAGGGAATTCTGATGGCATTAAAGCCGGACTGTTTCACAAACTTTATGTAGTCTTCGGTGATCACCGGGCTACCCCATCCCTGTTCCCCCCCGGGAGCTTCAAAGGTATTTCCGAGATTCCATCCCAGATTCATTTTAGCCGCAAGTCCAACAGCTGTGCTGCTCATCCCGGTTGCATCCGGCGGCTTAGGCGATGTGTTGTACGAAGGATACATCACACTTTGTTGAGATACCGGTACGCGCCTCGCCTGGCCATTATCAGCGGTTACGATCAGAAGCGCATTCCGGGTGATTCCGGTAGCGTTGATCCCCGCGTACAGATCGATCGTTGTCGTACCCGGATCACCAGCAGGTTGACTGGCATTCAACCATGTTCTTCCGCTGTGCTCGATGTGCCATTTCCCGTTGGACGTAATTATAAACTCAATATTCCCGCCGCGAGCGGGAATTAGTATTTCAGCGGGGACAACGACAAGCTGTGAGGGAGCCGCACTATCGTCGCTGCAGGCTGAAGAAAATAACAAGAGGACTGATAAGGCTAAAAGAAAGCTGAATTCGCTTTTCATGCAGATTGATTTAGTGATAGACAAAGTTGTCCCTGGCATTGGATGATCATAAAGGAGACCTGATATCATTTAGAGACTAGCGTCGGAATTGATGAAGTGCGTCAATTAGCGCCAGCCTTAAGTGCATCGATGGTCCGTTGATCTTTTACAGTCAGCTGCGCGCGATCCAATGCGCCTCCGGTGTCCCACCAAAAAGGGATCATACCGTTTGCTATCGCTTTTTCTGTTACGTAACGTATCCAGTGGTCCACCGAATTATTGTGCGTTTCCAGGTCTTTCGGAACGAATGTATTGTTGTCACGTCGGTAAGCACCATACTCCCCCATAATAACGGGAATACCGTTGTCGACAAACTTCGTTTTCATTTTGCCAAAGTACTCATCAACAGCAGCCTCCTCGCCCCAGGTGGCGTTCCGATCAGGTTCGATCATAGAATCATGTTCTTCACCCCAGTAGTAGAACATTTTTCCCCAGTCGGCGTCACCGTCCATCAGCAGGCAGAACTGAGAGGGTGTATAATAATGCACCTCGGCCATCAGCCGGCCTTCAACAACATCGCTTGGCATTGTATGCATAAGGTTGCTGGTGAGTTCGATATCAGTCGAAGGCCCCTGAACCACCAATACACGGTGGCTGTTTCTTCCGCCTGTTGATCTAACGGCGTCGATGAACGTCTGATGATAGGAAAGCAACACTTCCATTTCCTCCGCATTGTGTGCGGGAGGCTCATTGGCGCTTGCAAACATCAGGTGCTCGTCAAAATCGCGCATCGCTGTAGCGATCTGTTCCCAGTACGCTTTCTGTTTGGCATTGATAGAATCCTGCATTGTCTTGTTAAGGTTTTCATCAAGCCAGCCTCCGTCCCAATGAATATTCAGGAGAACATAGATATCATTGTCTACACAGTAGCCAATCACCTCCTTAACACGCGCAAGCCAGGCTTCATTGATCTTTGCAGTTGTCCTGTTATCCACATGGTGCCAATCCCAGGCGCAAGGAAGCCGGATCGCATTAAATCCATTCTCCTTTACATATTTTATGAAATCTTCGGTAATAACAGGGCTCCCCCATCCGGTCTCGCCACCGGGAGATTCGAATGTGTTCCCGATGTTCCAACCCAGCTTCATCTTCGCGGCTAGCTGCACCGCATTACTGCTCATTCCCGAAGCATCAGGCGGAATTGGCGATGTGTTGTACGACGGGTATATACTTGCTGCCTGTGAAACACTGATTCGCCTTGCCTGACCGTTGTCGGAATTAACGGTCAGGAATGCTGACCTGGTCGCGCCCGTGGTATTGGTGGTTGCGGTGAGTTCAATCGTTGAAGTACCGCTGTTGCCAGTGCTCTTACTTAATTGTAACCATTCAGCGGGATTGCTGATCTTCCAGCTATCATTGCTTGTTACCGTCACTTCGCGGGTGTTTCCCTCCTCTGTAAATTCAATTTCTGCTTCCGAGACAACCAGCTCCGGGTTAGCCTCATCCTTCTTGCATGATGAAAGCGAAAGGATTGCGACAAGAAATACCAAAAGCTCAATAGAATACTTAGTCTTCATTTTTGCGTTATTCAGTAAATAGATCATTTGATTACTGCGAGACGGACCTTTAAACCGACATCTGCGTGTTACATAACCAGAACATTAAATAACCTTGATGGACAGTCCATCGCAGCGGGCTTCACTACGCTGAGGTCGACAGTGTAGTGAAGCGCCCTGGTGATGCCCGTTTATTTCGCGATGTAACTGTAGAGCTCGAGCTCAGCCTTATCCTTATGCTTAAAGCCAAGCTGTAAACCTTCTTCAGTCAGTGTGATTATATAGGCTTTCGACCAGTCTACATTATCCCAGCCCATGTTGAGCGGAACAACGTCGGTGAAGACAATTGTCTTTGCATCTGTATCCAGGAAATAGCCCCCTGCAAACACGCCGTTCCTGGTTTCATCCAGGCCTTTCTGATTGACGGATACACCGGGCACTACAGGAACACCTTTGATTTTAAACGTCATGGTTCCATAATCCTTTGGTCCGGGCATCCAGTTTTGCCACTCGGGTTCCCACATCCAGCAGTTGCCCCCGTCTGTGGCGCACTGCTTCTCCCACCGCAATTCGTCGCCGGAAAACCACAGCGGGCCAGGAAATACCTGAGATTCTCCCTGGGCGTTGAAATCTATGGCCCACGTCTTTTCATTACCTATACCT
>CBKWFZ010000459.1:0-4031 GCA_966673785.1 uncultured bacterium | reverse complement strand
GTTAATTGTACTTCCTTCGCATACCGTCTGCGTAGCCGCAGGCTGAACCGTGATTTGCGGCTGCTCCTGAATATTCAGCTGCATGACGTCGGTAACTGGCGCGCAGCTTCCGTTCGAATTGGATGCTTCGACTGTAAATGTCACAATGCCACTTTCACCAACGCCCGGCGTGTAGGTTGGTGTCAGTGTCGTCGCATTTGTCAATGAGCCTGTTCCGTCATGAGTCCACGTAATGTCGGTTCCGGCAGAGGTCGAAGCTCCGGTCCCTTGAGACGAGAAATCAAAACTTCCCGGCAGACAAAATGCTTCGTCACTTCCTGCATTTACCAATGGCTCGGCAAACGACGACACGGACGCGACATTGGTTCCAACGGGGAGGCCATTCACGCTGAACTCCACAACCGAAGCAACTCTGGAAATGAATTGCCCACTCGCAGCCGATGACGCGCGCACCTTGATTCCGGTTATTGTAATCGCGTTTATACCAGTGCTGTTAGCGTCGGTGCCTTCTACAATCCCGACTGAGACTCTTGTCGCCGTGACTTTAATGATGGCAACAACCGCGTTAGCGCCCGTACCGGTAAATAAAACGGACCCTGAGTTTGGTTCAAACTCGAGCGCCGGATCGGACAATGCGAAGCTAACCGTATCAACAGAGAAATTTCTGATATTGAAATCGCCATTCAGAGTCTCGGTTATTACGATTGGCGTGAGGGTTGTGTACGAATTATCCGCGCACAATGTGCTACCACCGGCCCCGCCTGACACTGTAACCTGGGCCTGAGCTCCGAATGACACGAGAAGGAAGGATAAGAGCACGAAAGTCAATGAAAGCGGTAAGAACGGAACTTTTGTTTTCCGTAGACAGATCCGCCCGGCGGTCATCATGACATATCGCGACAAAAGATCTTTCATGTCAGAACTCTCCATTATTATTCACAACGATGAGGGCAAGTTTTTTCCGTGTCTTCAAACCCATGGTTGCAACGATTGCGATTCTGCCATCCGGGAGTGATGCGATTGCCGCACCGGAATCGTCGCCATCCAGAGCTCCAAACCTTTTCATGCCTGTAAGTTCACCATCGGATGACGTACGGATAAACACAAGGTCTTTAAGCCCCGTGTCATTAAGTTCATTGGCCAGGATATAATAGCCTTCGATCCCGGTATCGACATCAACACATTCAAGATTGAGACCCACATCCAGTTTCCGATCAAGGCCTTTGTATTCAAAAGTATTGTTAAACTTAACAAGGTAGATGCTTCCCTGATTTCCGCCGTTAGCAGTCGATGTACCCGCCATCAGGAATCCCTCACCCAAATTTGCCGGCGTTCTTACTACGGATGCCAGAATCTCACGCTCATCCTCGCTCCCCACGAGATTTCCTACCGGAACGCCTGAAAAAATAATATCGTAGGAGAAATTAAACCCAAAAGTACTGGATAGGAACGGTCTGTCGGTATAGCTGAAAAGAACCATTTTACCTGATGGATCGTTGGGAAGTTCGAACACCCTGACGCCTGCGCCATTTTGCTCTCCGCCCTTGCTCACGACATTTTCAACGAGTGAAAACGAATCATCCACCCGAAATGCGAGAATGTCCCGGTCTGTCGGGCCGTCGGTCTCGGGCGAGCTTTCTTCCATAAGACTACCGTCCGAATATCCGGTGACCACATAACCATTGTTAATTTCCAGCGAAGTGACGCTGTTCACATACTGTCTGGATCCTGCCGGGGCAATATTTGTAACCGTCAGGCTATCGATAAACGAACCCGATGCAGAAATCCGCCAAAGCCTGATCTTTGATGATTCTTCATTGCCCACATTGGACGCTACGATGTAATTCCCGGCCTGGCTTCCTGCCTTAATGACTTCAACATCGACAGCCATCTCATTTTCCCCAAAGCTCAGTTCCCATAGTACATTTCCGCGGGGATCTGTTTTTATCAGGAACGGAATCGCGAGTCCGGAGGGCAGCACGGAATTCCCGAGCAGGACCATCGTGCCGTCGTTATTAGCGATAATATCCTCGCCGGTTTGATCTCCTTCAGTTCCGTAGTATTTGATAAAATACTCCTGATAACGGGGTTCGACATTGTTTTTGGTGTCGCATTGCGAGAAGGAGAAAACGATAAAAATGAAAAACAGTCTACTTGCCTTCATTCTTCCTCCTTCCCATTTGCCGAAGCACCGAACCGGTCTTAGCGCGTTTTAATTTTCTGGCTTTGTAAAGCGGGTGGATGTAACCCACGTTGACAAACAGATTATTCAGACGAAAGTCGTCATCAACGTATGGCCAGCTTTCATTGATGATATTATACCGGGTCTCCGGTTTCGTGATATTGGTCAATCCATGCGCATACCGGACCTCTCCGAAGAGGTAACGCAACCCCCACTTATACCGTAAACCGCCACCGACGACCAGTGAGCGGTGCAGCTTGTTTCGCATGTCGAGGTAGTCAATGACCGGACTTTCAAGATTGCTGTTGATAACGATATCCGCCCGATCGCGGACCAGCAGATTTATCGATGCGCCGCCGTAAGCGAAGGGTTCGAGTCGCATTCCCGGCCAGGTGTAGCGGACCAGTATCGGAAGACTAAGCCACGTTTGACGGTCAGTGAAGGCGAGACTGTAATTCCCCTCCTGAAAGAGACCTTTCGTACGATGAACGAAGCTTGAGAACGAGTAGTTTAACTCGCCGCTCAATCCAAGGTTCTCGTTGTAATGAAACTGAATTCCAACTCCACCCTGCCAGCCCGCCCCGGTGCTGTATTCTTCGGTGACATTTCCCTGAGGCGATATCTTAACGTCATTTATTACCGACGTAAACGACGCATTCAACCCGATCTTGCCGTAGAAGGAAAAGACAGGTGTGGCCGTAAAGCGCTTGCTCAGGTAGACGAGATCAATGGGGTCGCGGTTCTCGTCAGTTACATACTCGGGGTTAGCTTTCAAAACTTTCAGGTAACTGGCGTCGGCCATTTCAGAATTTTCCAAAAGCAGATAGGTTTGCGCAAGAAGCAAATAGGCCCGTTGTTCCCATTCGCGATTCTGATTCCTTTCGAGGCACCCCTTTAGAATTTCAGGAACCGATTCAAATCGTCCTGCGTCGAACTCTTCCTGAGCCCTTGTTAGTGTAGACTCACAGGCGTTCTGAGCGCGAGCCTGCAGGTTCCCGAGAAACGCAATGATAACGACTCCAAGAACTACTTTGCTCATTTCAATTCACTTGTCGTTATGTTACACGTTTCCTCGAAGTCGATATCGGAACCGACATACTTCAGCCACTCGTCCTCCGTCATATTACGGGTGAGTTTCGGACAGATCTCTTCGGCAAGCAATGCCGGGTTCGTCGGCCACACGCGAATCTCGGACTCGCTACACGCAGCGAGCAGATAATCAGAGCCGCGGGTGAATTCAATATCCCAGATAAAGCCGTTATTATTTTCCATTACTACCGGGAGATCTTCCGGGTTATCAAGGACATAGAGCTGAAGACGTTTGTCAGACCCCGCACTTGCAAGGAGCTTTTCATCCGGACTGAATTCCAGATCGTAAACGCCCGCTTTGTGGCCGCTGAATTGTCTTGTCCTTTTCGTACTGAAGTCATAAAGGCGGACGAGTCCGCGGCGCGCGTTACCTTTTTCCTCAAGCCCGTAGGCAAGCATCTTTCCTCCGCTGCTGTATTTCACAGAGAGTATGCGGACATTGGGATCGTTGACAAGCTCCTCCGTAGTGTTGTCACTTAGATTGATGAGCACCACCTGCCCAGTCCAGGCAGCCGCGGCTACCATCTTGCCATCACCCCGGATGCTGATCGCCTTGATTTCATAGGGCAGCGTCATGATCGTTCTGACGTTGCCTGTCCGATGGTCGATAAAGTGCAGCTTGCGATCCTGACTTGCCACCAGTGCACCCGAGTTGTCGGGAAGGAACTTGATATCGTTCGTTGCACTCGTCAATCCTGTGACGGTTTTGCTTTTCGAAGGTTCAGCAAGGTTATAGATATTGATTGTTGCCGAGTCGCTG
>CBKWFZ010000458.1:0-4033 GCA_966673785.1 uncultured bacterium | reverse complement strand
CAATTGCCTCAGTACCCTCCATTGCATCTATCAAACACTTCGACATTCGTCTGATCTATTGCTTCGAACAGAAAGGTGTGCTGGCAAACGTAGCGCACGAAGACTCGGTGATCACGCATCTTCCGCGTCGCCTTTATGATGAGCTTTTGCAGAAAGGCGTATTCGCGGATGGAATACTCCCGAAACTTGAGAATGCATACCAGGCTATAGATTCCGGTGTCAGGGAAGTCTTGATCGGCGAAGCCAGTGATCTGCTTCAGAATACCGGTATGCAGACAAGCGGGACCCTCATCACATCTTAGTCGTATATTGAAAGAATTTTAGTGATACAATTGGCGATGGACGAATTAAAAACGTTAGCAGTTGATCTTCTCAGGAAGATGATCGCCATACCGTCATTCAGCAGAGAGGAAGAAAAGGTGGCGTCGTTGATAGCTGATTTCCTGACAGAACAGGGCGTTACGATTCGGCGGAAAGGAAATAACATCTGGGCCGTCAATCAGGCTTTTGACGAACGGAAGCCAACGATATTGCTCAACTCGCATCATGATACCGTCAGGCCCAATGCGCAGTACACCCGCGACCCCTTTTCCCCCGATATTTCCGAAGGAAAACTTTTTGGGTTAGGAAGCAATGATGCCGGTGGTCCATTGGTTTCACTAATCGGTGCATTTTTGCATTTCTACACGCGACGCGATCTGACGTACAACATCGCACTAGCTGCGACGGCGGAGGAGGAGATCTCGGGAACGGGTGGCATAGAGAGTGTCTGGGGCGAACTGCCTCCGATAGCGTTTGCCATAGTCGGGGAGCCGACGCTTTGCCAGATGGCAACTGCCGAAAAAGGACTGATGGTCCTTGATTGTACTGCGCGTGGAAAGGCAGGGCACGCTGCGCGGGAAGAAGGTGTGAACGCGATATATGAGGCGATGTCCGATATTGAATGGCTGCGCACGTTCAGTTTTCCAAAAGTTTCGGAGACACTCGGTCCTGTAAAAATGACGGTCACGATCATTCAGGCAGGTAAACAGCATAACGTCGTTCCGGCCGAATGCACGTTCACTGTCGATGTTCGCGCCACTGACGCATATTCCCTGGAAGAAATCCTGGAGGAGATTAAGCGAAACCTCAAAAGCGACGTGAGGCCACGTTCCATGCGCATGCGTCCTTCGGGTATCCCACGCGATCATGTGCTGGTTACTGCTGCTTCAAGGTTGGGCATTCCGTGTTACGGTTCACCGACGACTTCCGACCAGGCGCTTATCCCGGTTCCAAGCGTAAAGATCGGCCCGGGCGATTCCGCGCGTTCGCATACTGCGGACGAGTTCATTTTTGTCGACGAGATCGGAAAAGGGATTGAAACCTACACGAAGATATTAAACGAAGTTTTCGCACTCAGTGAAAGCTAACACGCATTAACGAAATTCGACCATGAAACTCTGGCAGAAAGATAAATCGTCACTTGCGGAAGTCGAAAAGTTCACGGTGGGTAGAGACGCCGAGATGGACATGTACCTTGCAAGGTTCGATGTGCTCGGTTCTATCGCTCATATAACGATGTTGCAATCGGTCGGACTTCTATCGAAGGAGGAACTTGATTTACTTGTCAACGCGCTGCGGAAGATCTATACCCGGATTGGAGACGGAGACTTCAAGGTGGAACCTGGCGTCGAGGATATTCATTCACAGGTTGAGTTGGAGCTTACAAAACAGCTCGGCGACGTCGGGAAGAAGATTCATAGTGGCCGTTCACGCAATGATCAGGTGCTGGTTGATATCAAACTTTTTCTTCGCGACGAAATTCAGCAACTGACCCGGGAAGCGAATTCCCTTTTTGAGTTGCTGATCTCGCTCGCGGACCGGCATAAAGAAAACCTGCTTCCGGGATACACACACTTTCAGCTTGCGATGCCGTCGTCATTCGGCCTGTGGTTTTCCGCGTATGCCGAGAGCCTTGTTGACGATCTCACCACACTGCACGCTGCCTACCGGATCGTAAACAAAAATCCGCTTGGCTCAGCAGCAGGGTACGGATCGTCGTTCCCGCTTGACCGGTCGATGACCACCAGGTTGCTTGGCTTCGAGGAATTGAACTACAATGTGGTTTATGCCCAGATGGGTCGTGGAAAAACAGAACGTATCGTGGCCTCGGCATTGGGAAACATCGCGGCGACCATTGGCCGGCTTTCAATGGATGCATGTCTGTTCCTGAATCAGAATTTCGGATTTATCAGCTTCCCGGATGAACTTACGACAGGCTCAAGCATAATGCCTCACAAGAAGAATCCCGATGTTTTTGAACTAGTGCGAGGCCGTTGTAATCAGATTGTGGCGCTGCAGAATGATTTGGCGATGGTTACCGCCAATCTGCCATCCGGATATCACCGCGAGATGCAATTGCTGAAGGAGATGCTCTTTCCGGCTTTGGAAGCGATGAAGGACTGTATCCGCATGGTGCGCCTGATGCTGGAGAACATCGAAGTCAAGTCCGGGCTGCTTGATGAGGACAAATACAAGTTTCTTTTCAGCGTGGAGGAAGTGAATCGCCTGGTAATGGGTGGAATGCCGTTCCGGGACGCTTACAAGAAGGTTGGGCTGGACATTGAACGGGGCGCCTATAGCCCGGAAAAGACAGTCAGGCATACGCATGAAGGAAGTATCGGGAATCTGTGCCTTCCTGATATCCGGGAAATGATGCAACGTGTTCTTGCCGGATTCGATTTTGAGCGGAGCCGGGATGCGCTGGCGAAACTCGTCGCTGAATAATTTTTCTTTCTACCGCTAGGGGTTGGCGTCGTGCCGATTGTCACAGGAGAAACAAAAACTCCTGGTATGAAAAAACAGCTATATCTTATCGCTTTTCTGATTGTCATGGCGCCCGCACTCATGGCACAGGAAATCCAGACAATCTTCCGTAACCCGAGCCCATCGGGTGGTTATGCGGGCATTTCCAACAAATTCAGCATGATTAACGACGACTACGCGAATATTGTGGAAGTCTACGGCGGCTGGTTCGTCAAACGGCGGCTTTTGCTCGGTATTGGCGCTGCTGCAAGCACGAACTACATCCCCGTCCCGGCTGAATACCGGATGGCTCCTGTAAACCGTATGAGCTGGCAATACGGCCAGTTCGGTTTCATGACCGAATATGTGTTCGCGTCGAACCGTGTCGTACATGTTAATCTTACGCTGTTTGCCGGAGCCGGATTTACACTCCAGTACGAGCGTCCCCGGTACGATGATTGGGACAGCTGGGATCACTACCCCGATGTGGATCATGACGAGGATTTCTTCCAGGTTCTTGAACCCGGAGCCCAGGTGGAAGTGAACATTTTAAAATGGCTTCGTCTCAGTCCGGGCGTTTCATATCGCAAAACATTTGGCAGTGATGGATT
This sequence comes from uncultured bacterium, assembly GCA_966673785.1. GTDB lineage: Bacteria > Bacteroidota > Bacteroidia > Cytophagales > Cyclobacteriaceae > Ohtaekwangia. The sequence goes on along the minus strand of CBKWFZ010000458.1, from coordinate 638 downwards.
CGGACTTTCCGATAACAAGCTGAGCAACTGGTCGTACAACATCACATTAAAGGTGGGCAAATTTTAGTCGGCGGATAAAGAGACCGTTGCAAACCGGTGGCGGCAGTGGCACCGGTTTTTTGATTCCCTTTCAGGCATCATTGACGATGCTTCGAATAAGCGAAGTGCAACTAAAAGGACCGACTATGAAAAAAGATAATAGAAACACCGGGCAACAAAATACCTGGAAAAAGGATCCCCATACGGGAAGCCCGGAGAAGAAGGACGAGTCGAAAGGAACGTCGGCGAACAAACCGCTGCCAGGCGAATATCCATCAAATGAGGATATTATGAACCGCAAGAACACTGAGCGCGTGGGCGTTGACGCCGAAAAGCTCAGCAGAACACCCGGTGCCCGGCTGCCGGACGAGCGGGATACGCGTGAGATGAACGAAAAACCAGACGCGCCTTCTGCAGAAGACACTGCGCCGGCTGCAAAAAGTGATCTCACCCGGGAAGATTACGAGGCGCTCGGCCCGCGTGATCTGAGCATGGATGGCGGTGATGATGAACAACTCAAACAGCGCACATGGCCTGTTGATTTCGCGGCGCGCGACCTCGATGTTCCTAATGCTGATGAAGAGCGAATTGACGCTATG
>CBKWFZ010000457.1:0-4034 GCA_966673785.1 uncultured bacterium | reverse complement strand
AAATACAATGGCGAACTCTTCGGTATCCCTCAGGAGGGCACGTACTCTTCCGAAGTTCACGCCGATGCCCACGCAGTCGTTGCCATCGGCGACAACGCCACACGCAAACGCGTGGCTGAACTTACGCGGCATACATTCACGAACGCCATTCATCCCTCAGCAGTAATTTCATCGCGAGCCGTTGTTGGTTCCGGAAACATGATTCTTCATGGAACGATTATCCAGGCACAAACGCGTATAGGTAACCACGTTATCGTCAATACCGGCTCATCGGTCGACCACGATTGTATGATAAGTGACTTTGTCCATCTTGCTCCGGGTACCGTTATATGCGGAACGGTAAGCATAGGCGAAGGCGCTTTCATTGGTGCCGGTGCTGTCATCATACCCGGCAGAAAGGTCGGCGCATGGGTGACGATCGGTGCCGGCGCCGTCGTCATCAGTGACATCCCTGATTTTGCGGTCGCTGTCGGAAATCCCGCGCGGGTTATCAGGTACACGAATAAGGAGGCCTGATATGAAAAAACGGTTGTTTATTTACGGCGCAGGCGGACTCGGCAAGGAGATCCTTACGCTTGTGCGCGCGCTCGATACCTGGGAGGTAGCTGGATTTATCGACGACGCCTCATCTGCGGCATCGGTGAAGGGTATCCGCGTTGTTGGTGGAGCCAGCACCATCGCAGATCTCCAGCCGGAGAATGCACTTGTGATCGCAATCGGCGACCCTTCCGCAAAGAACCAGATTGTCAAATCCATCGCACGGGAAATTACCTGGCCTGTGCTTGTTCATCCATCCGCCATCATTCAGGACCGCGAAAGCGTTGCGCTCGGCGCCGGTACCATCGTGTGCGCGGGTGCCATACTTACCACCGACATAACCGTCGGAGCGCATGTGCTGATCAACCTTAACGCCACCGTTGGCCATGATACCGTTGTTGGTTCGTTCACTTCGGTGATGCCCGGTGTGAACATCGCCGGCGAAGTCAGGATAGGAGAGCGGGTATTGCTTGGGTCGGGCTGCAACATCCGCAACAGGGTTACCGTTGGCAACGACGCGCGTGTAGGCATGGGTGCAGTCGTTTTGAAAGACGTGCCGGAAGGAAAAACAGTGGTCGGAGTGCCGGCGAGATAGGGATCAGTTAGGCCTTCCGTTGCAGCCCGTGTTTCTGATAGTAGTAGGCCGGGATGAGCAGCAGTAACAGTGTCGGATTGAGAACGAGCCTGTGCAGATACGATATGAGTGGCCCATTGTACGCCGGAAAATAGATCTTCAGGATGAAGTAGGGAATCAGGAAGAACACCAGACCTGCAAGCTGTACCCAGATCGCGAAAACGACATACTTGCGTTCAGGGAATAATGCCCAGATCAATCCGATCATGCATATATCGTTAGCCACAAAGCGTATTGACCTGTTAATCAGGAATTGTTCCAGGGCGCTGAAGTCTTTTGGAATGAGTGCAGCGGCGTATGTTTTCTGGAACAGGTAGATCATGACCAGTCCGGTCACGCAGACGATTCCGGTCAGCCACCGCTTATGCAGCCTTTTCATGGGCGGGTTTCGGTCGTGCGAATTTTTTCACCCACCATATCCACAGCGCGAAGATCACGACATATAACGCCGCGGTGAAAAAGTACTTGTGTGTAAAGTACATGGCATTGGGTCTGTACTCGGCGACAAGGAACAGCAGGGTGATGCGCGCCAGGTTTGCGAGATGGATGATCAGCAGGCCCAGGGGAATGAACCAGAGCAACGGTCTGGATATTGGTCCGAATGCGATCAGAAACGCGACGAAGATGATCATCGTGTTGAGGCCGTTGCATCCCTCGTACACGGAGAGTTTAGCTTTCCCCATGAAGTTTATATCGGTGGTGGGTTTGTTTGCACGATCGCCGATGGTCACGGGAAATCCACATGTGCGCAGAACGCCGGCGGTCTGATCGGTCACCACGTGCGTCACCGGGTCCGGCCGCGGCTCGTAGGCAGTGATGTAGAGACCATACAATATATTCCCCGCGAGATAAATCCCGACAAACTTGAGCAGGAAGTAGATCGTGGGTTTAAATTCTGATAGCGACATGGATGAATGGTCAAAGATAATCTAAAAAGGCCGCAATGGATGCAGGAGAAACAGAGAAAAACAGACAACGCAGAGACGGGGAGCCGCAGGGTTTCGCAGAGAAGTTTTTTTTGCTATAATTAGGTATCGTTTTCCGTCATTTGTTATGAGTCACAAAAACAGGGAGGAATTAAACCACCTTTCCGACAGTATTTTGGACTGCGCAATCTGCGTCCATAGAGAGATGGGACCCGGCCTGCTCGAATCAGTTTATCATCACTGCCTCATCGACGAATTGCGATCACGCGGTATTGAAACACAGACTACTGTCGCGGTTCCGCTGGTGTACAAATCAAAACCGCTCAAGAAAGATTACGTCGTAGATCTGTTGGTTGAAAATGAAGTAATCGTTGAATTGAAAGCCATCGAGTCGATTTTGCCGGTACACGAGGCTCAACTACTCAGCTATCTCCGCCTCACCGATTTGAGACTGGGACTACTGATCAACTTCAATGTTCCCTTGTTACTTCAGGGCGTCCGTAGGATTGTCAATAAATTCTAAAACATTTCTCTGCGCTAACTCCGCGACTCCCCGTCTCTGCGTTGGTGTATTCCCGGCGTGCCCTGCTACCCCTTGCGTGCTCGCGCCATTGCGGTTAAGTGTATTTCGGCCCTACTTCTGAAATGCACCCTTGACAACCTCGCACACGCGCTCCAGGTCAGCGTCGCTCAGGTTGGAGCCGGACGGAAGGCACAGTCCGCGGTCGAAGAGCTCTTCGGAGACGCCGCTGGTGTACGCCGGCGCGTTCGCAAAGACAGGTTGACGATGCATTGGCTTCCACAATGGCCGGCTCTCAATATTCTCCGCCTCCAGGGCCAACCGCACCGTTTCGCGCGTCACTCCATCAGACTTCTCCGGGTCGATCAAAATAGTGGTCAGCCAACGGTTGGCATAGCTGTCCGCGGGTTCTTTGGAGAACGATAATCCAGGGAGCCCGCCAAACTCTTTTTCGTAGACTGTAAAGTTCTGCCTGCGCCGGCGCACCCATTCATCGAGTACGAGCAATTGTCCGCGACCGATTCCCGCCGCGACGTTGCTGAGCCGGTAGTTGTATCCGATGTGAGAATGCTGGTAATGCGGCGCGGGATCGCGTGCCTGCGTCGCGAGGAAGCGAGCTTTTGCCAGTAACGCATTATCGCGGCAGATCAGGGCGCCGCCACCTGACGTGGTGATGATCTTGTTTCCGTTGAAGGAAAACACACCCATGAGGCCGGACGTACCTACCTGGCGCCCTTTATAACGGGCACCGAGTGCTTCCGCCGCGTCTTCGATCAGTGGAATGTCAAACTCGTCGCAAACGGAGAGGATTTCATCCGTCCGGGCGGGGATTCCATATAAATGAACCAGAATTACTGCGCGGGGCTTCCTGCCGGTTACAAGGATACGGTCTTCGATCGTTTTTTTAAGCAATGCCGGATCCATGTTCCATGTTTCATGCTCGGAGTCGACAAACACAGGTATGCCGCCCTGATAAACAATGGGGTTGCACGACGCTGAAAACGTGAACGAAGAACAGATCACTTCATCACCCTGCTTTACTCCAAGCAGGATCAGTGCAAGGTGAATGGCGGCCGTACCCGATGACAGGACGGCGCTGTCCCCGACCCCACAGTAGTCAGCGAGCTCTTTTTCGAACGCGCTGAGATGGGGACCTACCGGAGAAATCCAGTTGGTGTTGAATGCCTCCTGGACGAATCCTATTTCCTTTCCTCCCATGTGGGGTGATGAAAGCCAGATTTTGCTTTTTTCCATGCTTTAGTCGCGTTTTTCCCGTCGCACCTTCCAGCGTCGCACCGCGGATTTGCCGCAAAGAAAAGGGTTAAGGGGTTCGAAAACAAGCCGGCGCGGAACGCGAATTCGTTCGCCACATGCTGATTTGGTTGCCGACTACCCGCATGAGTAGGGGGAATCCCGG
>CBKWFZ010000456.1:0-4040 GCA_966673785.1 uncultured bacterium | reverse complement strand
AGGCTCCAGTGCGGATTCTCTTTTTCAGTAGGCGCCTCACGGGCAATAATCGCGTTCTTGAATCCCGCCTTCTCGAAGGCGACCTGCCAGTCTTCAACGCCTTTAATCAGATAAGGCACCCATTTCTTCGGCGTCGCCGGATCGATATAAAACACGATCGGCTTGCGCGGCTCTACCAGCTCACCATTCATGTAGCGTTCGATATCCTCAGGTTTTGGCTCGAGCCGCCAGCGCTTGATGTAGCTGATTACTTTCACGCCTTGAGGATTAGCGTCGTAGTCGGTGTACCGCTCTGTGAAGTAGCCAATGCGCTTGTCTGCGTAGCGTTTTTGCATGGGCCTTTTAGGAAGCAGCACGATCGATGAATTCAGCTCCACGGTGAAATTTTCGCGCGAGCTTGTGCCCACGTAAGTCTTGATCGTCCGCACTTCAATATTCATCGGATAGGCGCTGATATCCTTGATGTAGCACATGTTGTTCTGTATCGGCCCCACTTTCATAGAGCGGCGGGAGGCGGCGCTGAAGAACAGGATATCGTTGTCGCCATTGACGTAGTCGGTGACATCGAGCAGGCTCGCCTTGGTATTCGGTGCAAATGCACTGATGCCGAACGCGGCGACAAGCGGCTGGAGGTTGGAACGAACTACCGCATGATACATCGAATTGGTGCTGTCACCGGGGTTCTCCTCGTATGTGATCCGGCGCAGAAAGATCTTGTTGCCCGGGCCTTTTTCAAATCGCACGATCGTGTGTCCGATCTGATCGCCGGCATACCCTGAATAACCTGACCGCATGCCCGCCGCCCCCTGGGCAATCCGGCTGACAATCAACAGGTCTCGTCCCAGAATGCTGTCAGGTAGTTCGAAGTAATAGCTATCTTCGACCTTGTGCACCGTCAAAAATCCTTTTCGGGTAATCGCATTTGAGCGGATGATCGATGAATAACTTTTTGGTGATGACGTCTGATTTGCCACTGGAACCGATACCGGTGTTTCTTTTTTGGTCGTATCGTTTGGGTCTTCGGCTATCAACGGACTGGCTGCCGGCGAGATTGGCAGTTGCTTAACCGGAATCTCGGTCGAATCCTGGCGCTCCGGAGTTACGGGAGCGGGGTCTTGGGCGCTGACAACGAAACTGAAGGAAAGAATAAATGCAATAAGAACTTTTTCCTGCATGCCTGGGCTGCTTTTATAGTTCAACAAAATGAAGTTAAAAAAATTTCAGATGGTCACCTGAAATCTGAACAAGACAAACTTATTCAGGATGGGCGTGGCATTCAGCGAAACATCCGGGAGGACCTTACCCGGGTGATAACGCCGGGGTTACCTGCATATTATAGGTATGGCGATAAAACGCTATTTAAAGCGTGTTCGTCAATGGAATACGCCCGCATCGGCAAGCAGCTTATGAAGATACGTTTCGTCTTCGGATGGCTGAACGAGCTGCCGCGCCGGAATGCCTTTTGAATAGGCGATAGCTCCGACTCTGCCCTGGCCGTTAAACATCACATCGGGCACCGTTGCAGCGATCTCATCGCGGTACGCGTCGCCCGGTGAAACAAACGACCACCCCTTATCACGCAGCATTCGCAACAGATCTCCGAGAAATAACGCGGCCAGATCGTTTTCGTGTAACAACAATACATGCCGCGGAGACCGGCCAAGCACGGAGACTGCAATCGAATCATAAAAATGTATGCTGTTGACAACGTGATCGAGATAGATTTTCTTCAGCCGGTCGTAGTCCACCTTTTTTCCGTCGCGAAGTCCTTTGATCAGCTCGCCGTTAATATACCAGTCGTAGTTGTCGACGGTCACGTATCCGTTCGCGAGACCTAACCTTGCCAGCGCCGCGCGGATGCTGTCGCGCTTCTCGCGGGTAGTACCCTCGTTAAGGAACGGGTAGCGATACCAGGGTGCAGTTCCTGTCCACGCCGCCATTACAGAATCCGCTTTCTCAATATCGCGGATATACTGCGTCACCGTTACCCGGGAAGGCGAATAATGAGAATGTGAATGATTGGCGAGCACATGTCCTTCCTTCACATAAGCCTGCAGTTGTGTGGTGTTATCTGTCGTAATATTTCCTGTGATCACGAAGAATGCCGAGTGGATCTTGTGAGCCGCGAGGTGTTCGCGGATTTTCGCCGCGCGCTCGGCGTGGGTGAACAATGGCGAGTCGTGCGTGGGAGCGTCGTCGAAGGTAATTGCGATTTCCTGTGCATGACCATGAGCAGCGAAGAATAACAGTAGGAGGAATGCAAGCACCTGGCCGTTGTACATCATACATTTCGATAAGTTCGCTAAAAATGCAAAATGCGTCGGCAACGACCAAGTATACCGCTGCGAATCATCTTCTACAAACGAGTGCATGCATGAAAATGCCAACGGGCACCACATTTTCGCCTTTGCCGGAAGAAAAATTTGAACACTAAAAACCCTTTTTTTATGGCAGACAATAATCGCAATTGGGGTGGTTACCGCTCTTCAGACCAGGATTGGGATAATGATTACAATCGCCACGGTAATGAAGATGACCGCGGTTCATACCGTGGGCGCTATGAAGGCGGCCAGGGAAATGACTGGGGAAGATCCCGTCAGGACTATGGACAAGGAAGTACATATGGAGAAAACCGCTATGACCGCGACCGGTTCAGGGATTCGAGGGATCGCGACTCCGATTACAATCGGAACTCCGGCTACGGCAATTATGGAAGCTACGGTAGGGATTATTCGAACTATGGAAACGATCGCAACCGTGGCTCTGAGCGCGAAAGCAGTATAGGCGGAGGTTTCGGCTTTGGGGAATCAGGTGGTTTCAGGTCACGTTACGACCGGGAACGGCAAAGCTACTCTCCGGGCGGCTACCAAAACTACGGTGGTGGTAGTGGTTACGGCGGCAATCAGTGGACTGGTGGCTATGGTGGCAGCAGCTACGGACGCAGCCAGGGCAACAACTACGGCAGCGGCTATGGCAGCTCTGACTACAGCAGCGGCGGATACGGAGGAGGATTTGGAGATTCGTTCGGCAGAAACTTCGGCGACAGCGACAGGTATTCCGACCGTTATGGAAGTTCCTACGACCGTGATCGCAACTATGGCGGATACGGTGGATACTGGGACAGCCGCAGGGATAACGATCGCCGCCGCAGGCAGGACGACCGCGGATGGTGGGACCGTACGACGGATGAGATTTCATCGTGGTTCGGTGATGAAGAAGCCGAACGCAGACGTCGCATGGACCGCATGCACCGCGGCAGGGGACCGAAAAATTATCAGCGGTCCGACGACAGAATAAAGGAAGACATCAACGACCGGCTCAGCGATGACTGGTTTGTCGATGCTTCTGAGATTGACGTGAGCGTGAAGAACGGCGAGGTGACGCTGAACGGAACCGTCGACGAGCGCACTTCGAAGAGGAGAGCCGAGGATATTGCTGAATCGGTTTCCGGTGTGTCACATGTTGAGAATCGTTTACGCGTATCAAGTACTATGTATTCCGGTTCACAGAGTGAGCGGACATCGACGGGATCGACTTCTCTGGGCTCGGCAACGGGAACAACGGGAGTGGGTTCAACCACGGCCGGCACACGGTCAAGACAAACAGTGAATGAAAACAAGTAACAATGTAATTCGCTTTTGAACGGGAAGCGCTCCATTTCGGAGCGCTTCTTTTTTTATGATTTCAGCTGATGCTTGGATTCTAGCGCTTACGATTTTCTCTTACTGATACTTCGACAACCTGAAAACCTGAAACAAAATAGTGTCACGTCCATGCCCCGCATTTTGCAGCCACGTTTCGTTTACAGTACAAAAAAAAAGCCTGGCGATATACCAGGCTTCGTTATCTTAACTGACATCAGCTTACCTTACCGTACTTGTTCTCGCGCTGAAGTATTTCGACGCTGCCTTTGTCCGGACGTACGAGATCGCCTGATTTATTGCATCAACGATCTGGTGAACATATTCCTTCTGGTGGCTTACGACCGCATTCTTCTCACCTTCAGCTGTTGCAATTCGCACAGCATACCGTTCGCGCAC
>CBKWFZ010000455.1:0-4059 GCA_966673785.1 uncultured bacterium | reverse complement strand
CTGCGCCATCGAAAACAACGGCAGTAATAGCAAAACAAAAAACCCAAACAACGATCGCCCGAACGCAATGCATTCAGAACGAAAACAGGCAGACCTTACAGTCCGAAAAACTATCATAATTCAAATCACTAACGAGAGGGTGAATTAGCTGATTTGTCTCACGACGAAACGACCGCGAGAGATCCGCTTTCAACGAGAAAGGTACATAAAAATTACGGTTTAACGATTTTCTGCGACTCGTTAATAAGCGCCAGGGCGACGCCGTTGGTCCAGCCGAACCCGTCCTGATTTGGATACTCGCCCCCGCCGGCTACCATCGTGGTATCGAGGACGTTGTACTTCTCCATCATCTTGCCGGTGGCCTGGTAAACGCGTTCATTCTGGCGCACCCAGCGCTTTCGGATCTCACCGGCAAGCGACTGTTTACCATAATTCATCAACCCTTTGTACGTCATCCATTGCAGCGGCGCCCAACCGTTTGGCGCATCCCATTGCTGGTCGGAATCCGTCAATGTGGTGACCACACCTCCGGGTTTAAGAAAATCTTTTTCGATCACATCGGCAGCCCTTCCCGCCATCTCCGGCGAGGCCAGCGAAAAAAAGAGCGGATATATTCCGGCGAGGCTCTTTATCGGCGACCGCCTTCCATTGACAAAATCGTAGTCGAGGAAGAAGCCCGATGCGTCATCCCAGCACCATGTGAGGATCGCCTTCCTGCGCGCGTCCGCACGCCGTGAAAACTCGAGCGCCTCTTCGCGCATACCCTTTCCGTTGAATCCGCGTGCGATCATCATTTCAAGATGATATAAAAGCGAGTTAAGATCGACGGGTATGATGTTCGTCGTCTGAATGGTCGAGAATGTCCTTCCATCGGCGAACCAGCGCGTGCTGAAGTCCCATCCGGACTCGGCTGCCGAACGGATATCCGTATACACGTCGATCGGATCGCGTCCGGACTCCTGCGCAAGGTGAACATCTTCCTTGAACGCTTCCGGTCTCGGTTCGGGCCTGTTGTCAAAGTAACGGTTCATGATCGATCCGTCGGGCATCATGACCACATGGCCAAAGGCATCGCCCGGCTTCTCCAGCCGTCCTGCTCCGTCCATCCAAAAATCATATTCACGACGAAGCTCATGTAGAAACCGTATCGCAGCGGTCGAATCATCGTCCTCAAGAACGCGCACCATCAGCGAGAAAAACGGAGGCTGCGACCGCGACATGTAATAGTTCCGGTTGCCGTTGGGAATAAAGCCCAGACTGTCAATCAGGAAGGCAAAATTAGTCACCATATCGCCAATGAGGTCATACCGGCCCTGTACCTGAAGTCCGAGCATCGTAAAGTAACTGTCCCAGTAATAGATTTCTGAGAACCTTCCACCGGGAACGATGTAGTTATCGGGAAGCGGAATGAGCGATGAATTGGCGTGATGAAGATCGGCGTTTCGTGTAAGAACAGGCCACAACTTTGTGATGTGTTCCTGCATCGTCAGCATCGTGTCCGCCTTGAAGCTGGAGACCGGTCGGTCCGGTAGCTGAAAGTTCTCTTTCACAAAAGCTTCAAGATCAAAACCACGACGGTCTTTAGCGTCATGATAGTCGTCAAGGATCTCCCCTATCGGACGTTTAGGTACGCAGTCGACGAACGTTTTCGAATCAGGAAAAACAGGCTTGAGCTGCACATCACGGAAGAGCTCGGTAGCGTAAAAATCTACCGGTACTTTCTGGAGTTCATTCATACAGGAATACAGGAACAGGGGTAGGAGGATTATGAGCGCCCGTTTATTCTGCATGAGCGAGACCTTCTTTTCGTGTTCTGATCTTATTGAAGACAAAGTTTCCAACCTCCCGTCCTTCCGTCACACCGACTTCGACGGCAGGCCGGTAATGAATGCCGCCATAAAGCCGACTGAGCGCAGCCTCCTCTGCGGCATGATAGAACGACTTGAAACTCCGGGCTGTCAATCCGAACTCCAGTTCAGTGGAATCGGTGAATGCGTAATTATCGCCGAACAGGTTTGTCAGTGCGACGGCGGAAGCATTGGAAATTACACTATGTCCGCTGGTGTGTTCCGGGAATGGTGGTGTCTGCAGCAACGGAACCCAGTTTTCATCAATGTATTGGTTGATATAGGTTTCCGGACGGATGAGACGGCTGCGGTATTTTTCATCCCAGCATGAAATGAATCCCTCCTGCAACGCCAGCGACACGCGGAGATACGCCTCTGCGGAAGTCATGAAGTCTGCTCTGGAGTTTTTGCAAACGACACCCGTAATATTCATCCAATGTCCTCCCGGAGAAATCTTCTTCGTTGCGAACATCACATGACCTTTCACGTTCATCACAAACGGATTGCAATCCCAGAACAGCGCAATGTCGCGCTGTTCATCCGTCAGATTCTTGCCAACTTCGTAAACTTCAAGCGCTTCCTTGTAGAACTTGCTGTTCTCGTCGGTTGAAAATGAAGTTGGCGGCGGAGGCGTGAACTGCTGCGCGGAATCGAGCACAATGGTGCGGATCTTGTGCCAGTGCGGTTCGATCGCGTCCATATATGCAGGAGGTGTGGGCTTCCACGTACCCGGATCTTCGACGTCAATCGTGTACTTGGGAAATGAGCGGGATTGCTTGTAGTTGTCGTGTGAAGACCATTCGAGAATGTGATCGGCAACGGTATTGCCATACGCAATTGACCGTTCAATCACCGATGATGGTATTCCACATTCCTCATACTCCTCAACCAATGCGCTCATATAAGCGTCCATCTTGTCTTCCGAGAAGACGAGGGCTCTGCCCACTTTCAACGCGGCCTGCACCGAAGCAAGTTCAAAACTGTATTCATTGGCCGGATCTGGCTGCGGCACCGGCTGGAGGCCCTTAAGCTGGCCAGCCATGGAAGCGTACTGCGGATACTGAGGCAGTGCCGCCTCATAGGCCGCAACGGCCATATAAGAATAGATGCGCGCTGCAACCGGTGGGGAGAAAATATCATGCACGATCACATCGGTGACCTGTTTAACAGAACGATGCAGGAATACCGGATTCTGCGCCTTTTGCCTCCATACAGAACTGTCTTCATTCCCGCAACCCTGCAGAAACAACACTACGACAGCGATCAGGTAACAACACGACTTCGTCATATCAGGCAAGCGTTTGGTTAGGATAATAGATCAGGAAAATTAAGGGGCTACGTATTAATTAACAAATGATTTTGGTCATATATGCGTCACTTCACGTTGAAGGTCGCCTCATTCGAACCTACCCCCGTTATTTTCATGGATTTCCATTCCCGCGGCAAAACAGCTCTCTGCTGAGTTACACCTTTTTCGGAAATTGAAAGTCCACCGAATCCAAAAATTACGCTTTGCAGCATACCGCCGGCGCCCGTGGCGAAATATGGATTTGTTCCTCCTGCCGTTTCCGCAAGGACACCAAATGGCGGAACCTGATTGGGTTCATAACTTTTTTTGAACAGCTCGTACGCACGCCCGGCGTTGCCGAGTCTTGCATGCAACGTCGCGAGCACAGAAACTCCCATTGCCGGCCCTTCGGGTGACATGCGCGGCTCATAATAGCGAAGATCCTTTTCAATTTGTGCACGATCAGTGATAAGGCCTAGCGGAAAGGCCAGCAGGTTTACGTCCGCCTGTTTGATATCAACACCATCGTACGTGGCGTTCTCACGGGTCGTGCCGTCAGGAAACTTCAGTAGCGGAATGTTATCAGCAACGTGATTCCAATCGGGATCAGACGTAATCCCAAGTTCCTTCGCGGCAAGCGTTGCATAACGGAGCACTGTGATTGCCATACCGTTGGTGAATGCATTGTTGTCGATATTTTCCTGCCATTCATTCGCGCCAATCACGTTGTTTATTTCATACCGCCCCGGCCCCTTGCGCTCAACACGGCTGGCCCAGAAATCGGCGACTTCTTTCAATACCGGAAAGCCGCGCTCACGCAGCCATGTCTTGTCGCGCGTCACTTCATAATATTTCCAGAATGCCCAGCCCACGCATCCCGTGATGTGATGCTGGAATGGTCCCGTGAGTGCCCACACGGGTGTG
>CBKWFZ010000454.1:0-4060 GCA_966673785.1 uncultured bacterium | reverse complement strand
TGCGTTTACGTTATATCTCCCGCTCGAGGGCTTTGCGTCAGTCATCAGTCGTGAAACTTCCGAAAGCATAAAAGTCATTCAACAGCTGCAGCAGAATAAAGAGCAGAAGGAAAACTTCGACTCGATCCTTGGAACGCTCAGGATCACGAACGAGGGGATTGAGAACCGCAATCTGGAACTGGTGAACGAAATGATCAACGAGGCCGGTGATGACCGGAATAATATCAGCGTTTCGGATAACATCGTTCTGGTCGTTGAAGACGATTTTCGGTTTGCCAAAATCGTTATCGATCGCGCGCACGACAAGGGGCTGAAGGCGGTGGTCGCGACAAACTACCTGGAGGTTTTTGAATTTATTAACAGGTTCACGCCGATCGGCATCACGCTCGATGTGAAGTTGTCAGATACAAGCGGGTGGAAGATCCTCGATCTGCTACGGAGTGATCTGAACTATCGTCATATTCCAATTCACGTCATATCAGGCGAGGAGAACCAGGCTTTGGCGCTCAAACGTGGCGCACGAAGCTTTATGCTGAAGCCAATTGAATCGTCGTCGCTGGATACCATCCTTGATGACATGATTCATAATTTGAATCACAAGGTGAAGCGCGTCCTGGTAGTCGAAGACAACGAGATCGACTCTTCCCAGATCGTAAAAATGCTTCAGGACGACTGCCTGCAGGTTGACATTCATCAGACCGCGGCAGATGCCCTGAACGTTTTGGAAAAGGAAAAGTTTGATTGCATTATACTTGACTATTCCCTGCCGGATATGCCGGGTTCGGAGCTGATCACCAAGGTTGATCGCGCGAAGGATGACCTTACGCCCGTGATCGTTTACTCGGCGCGGGATTTCAACAAGGCCGAGCTGAGCCAGGTTAGCAGTCATTCGAATAGCATTCTTTTGAAGGGAGCGAATTCGATTGAGCAGTTGCTTGAGGAGACGGTCAGCTACCTTCATATCAATTATAAGGAACTCGCGCACGAAAAGCGCCGGATCATTGAGAATATTCGGAATCAGGAGGACATCCTGAGTAATAAGAATATTCTCGTCGTGGATGATGACGTGCGAAATCTATTTGCGCTGACCACAGTTTTTGAACGGTTTAATATCAACGTCATTACGGCGGAAAGCGGTAAGGAGGCAATCCAGTTGCTCAACGAAAATCCGAAAATCGATATGGTACTGATGGATATCATGATGCCCGAGATGGATGGTTACGAAACCACGCAAAAGATCAGGCGGGAGCATAAGAATAATACCCTTCCGATCATTGCGGTAACCGCCAAGGCGATGAAGGGGGATCGGCAGAAGTGTATTGAGGCGGGGGCGTCCGATTACATAACCAAGCCTCTCAAAATCGACCAGCTCCTTTCCCTGATGAGGTTATGGTTCTGTAAATAATTATCTTTAGTTGATGCAACCGAAAATCCTCATCGTAGACGACCGGGAAGATAACCTGCTCTCAATCGAGACCATCCTGGAACCGGACGGATACCGCCTGGTCAAGGCGTCGTCCGGGAGGGAGGCGCTTCGGATCTTGTTGAACGAGCATGATTTCGCGATGATCATGATGGATGTGAAGATGCCCAATCTGAACGGCTTTGAAACTGCATCGCTGATTTACGAGCGCGAAAAACTAAAACATATCCCGATAATCTTCATCACCGCCAACAACTATGGCGATGAGAATATGTATAAGGGTTACCAGGCCGGAGCCGTGGATTACATCTATAAGCCGATAAACCCGCAGGTGCTACGCGCCAAGGTTTCGGTGCTCATCGAACTCTACAAAAAGAACGTCCAGCTCCTGGCGCAGGAGCGGAAACTGGTTTCCATCAACCGCAACCTTGAATTGGAAATCCAGGAACGTATGGCTTCCGAGGAGAAGGTGAAGCAACTGAACCGGCAACTGCTTGAAAACATTGCGAGCCTCGAATCAGCCAATAAGGATCTTGACCGGTTTGCTTTCATGGCTTCTCATGACCTGCAGGAGCCCCTCCGGAAGATCCGTACATTCAGTGACCGCCTGTTCGTCAAGTATAAAGATGCCCTGGACGATGATGGTAAAGCGAATATCTTCCGAATCCAGAAAGCGGCGGAACGGATGCAGAATCTCATTACAGACATCCTGACGTTTTCGAAGATCTCATCCGAAAAGGTGGAGTTTGCGCAAAGCGACCTTAATAAGATAGTTCTGGAAGTGATCAGCGATATGGACGAGGTCATTCGTGAACGGCAGGCAACGGTCGAGGTTGCGCCCTTGCCAGTGCTCGAGGTTAATGCCGGACTTATCAAGCCGCTTTTCCAGAACCTGATTGCAAATGCCCTGAAATACAGCAAGAAGGGTGTACCTCCCGATATCCGGATTAAGGCGGACGTCGCACCGAAAAGCCCTGTCTGGACCGGCAAATACACGAGGAATTACTGCCGGATATTCATTGAAGATAACGGGATCGGGTTTGATCAACGGTATGCGGAAGAGATCTTCGGGATGTTCAAACGGCTTCACCGCAATTCAGAATTTGAGGGCACGGGCATTGGACTGGCGCTTTGTAAAAAGATCGTTGAGCAGCATAATGGCTTTATTTCGGCCCGCAGTAAGGTTGGTGAAGGATCTACGTTCATCATTTCGCTTCCTGTCCAGCATACGCCCGAGTCGGTGATGCAGAAGTAATTCTGTATATTACTTACTATTACGGCGAAGGCGTTAACACGTTTTTTCTTACATCGTCGTTAAGCTTGGTGGGGTGTTTTAGCTTATTTACCCATTATTTCCGAATTTCAAGGTTTTTATTTCGTGTGAGGCACATTGCGCTATATTTCCTGGGCATTTTGTTATTTTTTGCGAACTCAGCCTTCGCTCAGCAACAGTCTGCCACGGCTATTCCGGTCACTTTCCAGGATAGCGTGCGCATCGTGCTTGAGAATACGAAGAACCTTGATGCTACCGTTGTCGGGAGCAGTTTTTCAACTGCCTGGGAAAAATTCCCGGCGGATCAGCAGTTGGTTATCCAGCGGCATGTCAGGTTGTTAAAACGTAAGAAGTTCGCCCTGCGTCCTCATATCGTAAATTATCTGGCGGCGGTCTCGAACGCAGCCACGGTCGACCAGGCTTCGCCTCAGCAGATTTCAGGTTTTCTTGGTGTTGCAGGCAAGGTCATAGAAAACGAAACGCCGGCCAGGGCACAGCTGTTCCTGAAAACCAGCCGTACATTCTTTCAGCACCACGCGCTTAACTATGACAGATCTGTCCGGCTCTATGCCAGAGACGACGAATACACGTTTGATTATATTGAACCTGCACCGACTTACGAACTGGGTGCGGACTACCCGGTTACGGAGTCCGATAGCGTAGCTGAAGAAAACTACGAGGAGGATACGGGTTCAGCCGATCCGTGGCCTGAATACGATACTGCGTCCAGCCCGCCGGCTGATTTTTATGCCGAGGCACCCCTATGGATGAATCCACCGCCGCCACCCATTGTAGAAGGTCCCGTTATACGCTTCTCTCGGGTCTCGCTTAATTTTGTCACGCGTTTCGATTCTGTTTTTCTCAGGAATTCTACCGGTGTTTTTTCTTTCCGGGACAACCTTTTCGTCGGTGAACAGGGAAATTTCAGCTGGGAATCCGCTGGCCTCGGTCCCGATATCGTTGACTGCGAGCTAACTGTTTACCACTTCAAGGTGTCGCGGCCGGAGCTCCGGTCCGAGCTTGCCAAATTGAATTATAAAGGCAAAACACCCGGTTATATTCCCGGTGTTTTCGAATACAAGTCAGTCGCGCGCGCCGACTCGGTGTTGTCGTCCTATCCGCGGTTCCAGTCTTTTCAAAGTTCACTTGCAATTGAAGGACTTGCCGACCCGAACGTAAAGTACACTGGAGGTTTCTCGCTGTTTGGCAATTCCGTTTCGGGTGCATCCGTCAGCGGCGAGGAATCACGCGTCGAGATATTCCACAATGGCGTCCGCAAGTTTGTCGGACGCTCAAAGGAGTTCATCTTCAAGGAATCCGCGGTAATTTCAAATCAGGCAAAGGTGACCGTCTTCCATGGACAA
>CBKWFZ010000453.1:0-4074 GCA_966673785.1 uncultured bacterium | reverse complement strand
CGGCAGTTCGGTATTCACAACTTTTCACGCGACATCAATCTTCTTGTTGACCTCGCCGGACTAAGCATAAAACATGGACAGCCAGGCGAGGCCATTCTGTGGTATAAGCTATTGTTAAAACACTATCCGGCAGGTGCGCAGGCGCAACAGATGCGGTCCGAATTCGACAGCCTTAACCGTGACAAAGCAGACCTTTATGTACCTCTTCGCGAATATTACGAACTTGTCGAGTATCGAAAGGAAATCGATACGCTTCGTCCGCCCCAGGGTGTCCTGCTCAATATGGGATATGGTGTGAATTCAGAGAAGGAAGATTACGGCCCCACGATCGGCAACGTCGACAATTTTCTGCTCTTCACTTCCAAACGAAACTCGCATCTGGAACATAGTGGCAAGGTTTACAATGAAGACCTGTTTTACGCGATCAAAAATGACACCGTGTGGGGATTCGCAGAAGAATTCAAAACGATCAACACGCCGTACAATGAAGGGTCTGCATCGCTCAGCCGTGACGGCAAATTCCTTTTCTTCGCCCGATGTAATTCTCCCGACGGGATGGGCAATTGCGACATCTACGTCGCAGCGCTTACCGCCGACAGCACATGGGGAGATGTAAAGAACCTCGGACCGAACATTAACACCGTTTCATGGGATTCGCAGCCGTCGCTTTCCCATTCGGGGGACACCTTGTTCTTTGCTTCCGATCGTATTGGAGGTTTTGGGTATTCGGACATCTATTTCTCAACAAAGGATAAGAACGGAAACTGGCAGAAGGCACAAAACCTAGGACCCGTCGTCAACACACGGGGATTTGAGGTGAGTCCATTTTTTCACCACCGGTTCAACGTACTTTACTTCAGCTCAAATGGACAACCGCTGAACTTCGGCGATTTCGACATCTACAAATCTTACCGCCAACAACACGCCTGGGGAGAACCGAAGAACATCGGACCGCTTGTAAACGGAAGCGGCAGCGAATATTATTTCACTATCGATTCGCAATCGAATACACTTTACTATGCGCGATCCACCGAGCAGGATATGCGCAACCTCGATCTCTTTTCATTTCCGGTGCCGATGGAGGCGCAGCCCGAAGCAATCGTTAATCTGACAGGTTCGCTGGTTGACTCTCAGACGAAGAAGCCGATGCGCGGAATTGTAAGCATCATTGATCTTGATAAAGGTGTAGAAGTCGCTCCGAAATTTCTCCGGGACGACGGAACATTTGACTTCCAGCTGATCAATAAAAGAAATTATCTGCTCATAATTCAGGGCGATGATTTCTTCCGGATCGAGGAGATCTTCTTCCTTGACGGCGACCGTGAAATCAACCTTGAAACAGAACAGCTTGAACCGAAGATCGCGTTCAAATCACTTGAATTTGAAAATGGAAAGGCGGATATACTTCCGGGTATGCACCAGGATCTCGACAAGCTTGCCAATTTCCTCATCGATCATCCCCGGGTGAAACTCAACATTTCCGGGCACACCGATTCCGCCGGCAGCGAAGAGTCAAACCTTCGGCTCTCGCAGGCGAGAGCCGACGCAATAAAAGCTTACCTCATCTACCAGTTTAAGATTGACGCGTCACGGATAGAAGCGCACGGTTACGGTAGCTCAAGACCCATCGTCAGGGAAGAAACCGACGAAGACAGAAGTCTTAACAGACGGGTCGAATTCGAAATCCGGCGCTAAAAAAGAGAAGGTCAACCTCAAGGGCCGACCTTCTTTCAAAATCTTGAATCTTATTAAGGTTTACCCGACAATCAGGCGAATAATATCATTCGCAAAGATGAAGACCATGAGAGCAAGCAGCATAACCATTCCAACCTTCTGTGCGGCTTCGAGGAACTGATCGCTTGGCTTACGACGGGAAATCATTTCGTAAGAAAGAAACATCACATGACCGCCATCGAGGGCAGGAATTGGCAGCAAATTCATAAAGGCAAGCACAAGTGACAACACGCCAGTGAGCGACCAGAATCGGGTCCAATCCCACTCACCACCAAAAGCCTGAGCGATGCCGATAGGTCCGTGCAGGGATTCCGTTGGTTTCAATACTCCGGAAACCACTTTACCGAGAGCCTTTATCTGCACGACAAGCGTTGAAAATGCGCGCTCCGTTCCTAATGGAACAGACTCAAAGAAACTATAGGTGATTCGTTCACTCGCTTTGTCCACGAAACTGTCGTCGGTAGGTAAAAATCCGATTGCCGGCGTGACCGCTTCGTCCTCTTCTTTAAGTTTTGTGAACGGCTGATTTTCAAATGTAAGCACTTCGCCATTGCGTTCAACCTTGAAACTGATGGCAGACGCCTTAGTTTCGTGAACCTCATCGTACACCTGATCGAAGTATTTCACGGGTTTACCGTTGACCTCAACAACTTTGTCGCCGGGTTCAAGTCCAACTTTCTCGGCAATCGAATTGGGGAGAACCCGGCCAACCACCGGTTCGAACCGATACCAGACAAAATTGGCTGCGTTTTCTCTGCGGTTGAAGTTCTGAATAAAATCAGCGGGCAGGTCAATCTTCTTTTGTTCGCCGTCGCGTTCAATGGTGAAATAGGCGTTGTCGCTGAGCAGCGTTTGCGCCTTGAGAAGGTCCTGAAAATAACGATAGTCTTGTCCGTTGATGGCAACGATCTTGTCACCGGTCTTCAGGCCAACCGATTCGCCAACCTCGCCGACATGGAATCCACCGTTTTTATTGATCTCATCCTTAAGGATATTTTCATCGCCGACCAGCCAGGTGAGGCCAATAAAGATCAGAATACCAACAACGACATTTACAAATATCCCTCCGAGCATTACGATCAACCGTTGCCAGGCCGGCTTGCTACGGAATTCCCATGGTTGAGGTTCCTGTCTCATTGCTTCCGTATCGAGTGACTCATCGATCATGCCGGATATTTTCACGTATCCGCCGAGCGGGATCGCGCTGATCGCGTATTCGGTTTCACCTTTTCTAAAGGACCAGATTTTTGGGGGAAAGCCAATTGAAAATTGTTCGACCCGCATGCCGAAGTACTTTGCGGCGAGCAGGTGTCCCATTTCGTGTACCGCTACTAAAATTGAAAGACTCAGCAGCAGCTGAGCAATCATGATCATTGCATCCATTCTATTTCTGTAATCGTTTTCTTTTCAACTTTATTTCGAAAAAGTGCTATCTCAGCATTTCGAGGGCCATTGCGCGCGTTTTCCGGTCCGTTTCAACGTAATCCGCATACGCCGGAGCTTCTATATAATCCATTTTAGCCAGGCAACGTTCCACGATGTCAGACATTTCCAGAAAACCAACACGGTCCTTCAGAAACTGGTCAACCGCGATCTCATTGGCTGCATTCAGCACACACGGCATATTCCCCCCTCGTTTCAACGCCTCGTAAGCTAATGCAAGATTACGAAAAGTTTCCATATCGGGTTTTTCAAACGTAAAAGCCGGGTTGGCCAAAAAGTCATACCGGGGGAAATCCGCTTTTAACCTTTTGGGATAACCAAGTGCAAACTGGATCGGTAGCCGCATATCCGGCAGACCCAGCTGCGCTTTGATCGAACCGTCCTCAAACTGAACAAGGGAATGAATGATGGATTGTGGATGAACGACTACCTCAATCTGGCTGGCTTTCAGCCCGAAAAGCCACTTCGCCTCAATGACTTCCAATCCTTTGTTCATCAGGCTTGCCGAATCGATGGTGATCTTCGCCCCCATGTTCCAGTTTGGGTGTTTCAATGCCTGTGCCTTTGTAACGGTCGCCAGCTCATTTCGTTTTTTTCCCCTGAATGGACCACCCGACGCAGTAAGAATGATTTTCTCAATCGGATTATGGAACTCGCCGACCAGGCACTGAAAGATCGCGGAATGCTCGGAATCAACCGGATAAATATTCACGCCTTTCTCACGGGCGAGTGCGGTGATCAGTGCCCCGGCGACAACCAGCGTCTCTTTGTTTGCCAGGGCTATGTTCTTGTTTGCTTCAACCGCTTTTATCGTGGGCTTCAACCCACAGTAGCCGACCAGAGCGGTAAGCACAAGGTCAACGGAATCCATTTGCGCAACCGAGCACAGAGCGCTTT
>CBKWFZ010000452.1:0-4076 GCA_966673785.1 uncultured bacterium | reverse complement strand
GGTAACCGGTTCACGTGTTCTTTTTCTCTTCTTTCATAGTGTCCGGAGGAGCCTGCGGACCGGAATTCCTTTTGGCAGGATAGTCCGTCCGTTGTGTCTTGATGGCTGGATTATCCTCCTGAATTTGCCTGTCCTGCGTCGGGAAATCCGGCCCTTGTCCCTGATGAAGGGATTCGGCGGCCAGCACGGAGTTTTCTTTGAGGGGGTTGTCCGGACCCTGTCGTCCCGATGGCCGATCAGTTCTCGGTTTTTCTCGTTCTCTGTTTTTCATGTGCGGGTTTTACACGAATAAATTAAAAAATTGTACCACGCCAGCGGTCGGTGGTGATAACGTGATGGCTACTGATTGTCGAGTGTAAACAGCAGTGGTATATCTGATCGCCCGGTAAAAGCATGGGCGACCAGTTCTCCAAGCGCGGGCCCGTGCTTGAAGCCATGTCCGGATCCGCCACCGACAATCACAACATTTTCACAGCCGGGGAGAAAATCGACAATGAAATTTCCGGTAGGTGAATTTTCGTAAGGACAGACGCGGCTTTCCAATAGGGGAGCATGTTTTAGCCGGGGAAACCGGTGGCCGAGGAACGTCCTGGCTGCGTCGAGGACAGCCGGGTCGGGCGATCTGTCGTCGGAAGTAGGATCAAATTGCTTTCCCCGGACGTCCACGCCAATCTTGAACCCCCGCGCAGCGTTACCTGCAATTCCGTAGTACATGAAAGTTCCATCAGCGTCGATCCACACAGGCATTTGATCAAAGGATTGTGCGCCGTCGGACGGAAGGCCGAAATAGTACACTTCCTGCCGTGTTGGTTTTATCACGTTGCCTAACTCGTTTGGAAAGATACCTGGCAACCATGAACCACAAGCGAAAATGAACAGATCGGCGGTGAGGGAGTTTCCGTCGTCAAGCAGTATCCGGTCCATTCTGCCTTTCGCAGGTCGTCCGGGCGATACAGCTTGTTGGAGGTATCGGCCTCCTTCGCGGACGAAGCAATTTGCTACTTCAACACAGGCTTCTCTTGCCTTGAGGTATCCGCCGTAGGGATCAAACCAGACGTGATGAAGATCCGCGGTATTTACTTCCGGGTAACGCTGGCGGACCGCAGCCGGGTCCAGATACTCGTAAGGATTCTTAAACTTCACGGAAAATGGAATAGAGTCGTCAACCAGCGGGGTAGATTCAGAATAGCAAAACCATAATACGCCCGTATTGTGAAAGATCTTTCTGGCGAACATTGCCTCGTGCTCTTTCCAGATTGCGAGAGAGCGGACGTTCATCTGGAAATACAGTTCGTGCTTCCCGTAGGTCGAACGCGTTACGCGAGTTTCGTCGCCGGAACTTGATCGCGAGTTGCCGGCGCCCCATGCGTCGATGAGTGTGACATCGAATCCACACCGAAGGAGATGCAGCGCGGACCAGCCTCCGAAGGCACCGGCCCCAACGACACAGATTCGCGAAGATTTATCGAGGTGTGGAAAGACCTTCCCGCTACCGTCCCTGAAATGGGGTTCGAAGGTAGGGTGTTTCTCGATGTCCATCGTATCGGCCGATGATTAAGCCTTCTTCCAGTTCGAGGGGTCTACCCGCCAGGCTTTCAAAGAGACGACCTCGTCTTCGGTCACATACTTTTGCTCCTGGGCGAACTTGAGGAGGTGACTGTAGTCGCTTAATGAAATTAAGGAGGTGTTCGCTTCGTAGAAGTTTCTTGTAGCGATATCGAAACCATAGCTGAAGATGCAGACCATGCCGAGCACTTCGAATCCTTCCTGGCGCAACGCCTCGGCAGCTTTCAGCGAGCTTCCTCCTGTCGACACGAGATCTTCGACCAGGACGACCTTTTGCCCCCTGACGATACGGCCTTCGATCAGATTTTCCATACCATGGTCCTTCGGTTTGGGCCGAACATACAAGAACGGGAGATTCATTGCCTCAGCAACGAGGGCACCCTGGGCGATACCGGCAGTCGCTACGCCCGCAATTGCCTCCACCGTAAAGAAGTTCTGCTGGATCGCTTCAACCAGCCCGTTCCGTATTTCGGATCGGATCTCCGGATAAGAGAGAGAAAGTCGGTTGTCACAATAAATTGGCGATTTCCACCCCGAGGCCCACGTAAAGGGTTTCTCGGTATTGAGTTTTATAGCTTGAATCTTAAGGAGCATGCCTGCAACTTTGCTGGCTGTTTCCTCCTGAACTTTTAGAATCGGCATATCATGCGAAATTTAGGACAAAAACACTTGCTGTCATCGATGGAATCTCAATTAGCGGACGAATTTTCAATACCCTACAATTTTCTATAAAAGCCTTGCTGCCTTGGAATTAATTTGTTCTTTTGCGATCATGGTTTTCCTCTCTAAACGTGCAATGAATGATCATTTTTATCAACGACATTCCGCTTAGAATTCTGAAGCTTCAGGAACTGCCGGACGAGGGGCGTATTAACCATGTTTTGGATGCAGCGGTTGAACCGATAACCCAGGCGAAGCTGATGCATCACGTCTGGATTAAAAACGCGGCCGACACCGATATCGACTTGCTGCTGGAGTTCCTGGATTCAAAGGTACCCACCAACGTGTTGTCAGTTACCATCTCAGTTGCCGACTATATCCAGGCTAAAGAACATCTTACCAGCAAGTTCAAAATAGAAAAGGCCGCGGGAGGTCTTGTGCGCAAGAAGGAAAAGTCTTTGATGATCTATCGTTTGAAAAAGTGGGATCTCCCCAAAGGGAAGAAGGAGAAGGGTGAAACGTACAAAGAAACAGCAGTACGCGAAGTTGAGGAGGAGTGTAACATTACAGTCAAGCTCGGTAAAAAGATTTGCACCACCTGGCACACCTATACGATGAACAAGCGCGCAATGATGAAGAAGACGCGCTGGTATCAGATGGAAATAGTTGACGACTCAAAGATGAAGCCACAGGTAAGCGAGGATATTGAGGATCTTCGCTGGATGAGCGAAAAGGAGGTTTATCATGCTCTTGAGCATTCGTACAAATCCATCAGCTACGTGTTTGAGCGTTTTTACGAAAAGGACGGTCTCAAATCCGCACGTTAATTCAGAGCTTGTAGGGAAGGAATTCTGAAACGTCGCCGCCATATTTGTGAACCTCGCGAATGATAGACGAGCTGATCCAAGTCAGCTGCGGTGACGTGATGAGGAATACGGACTCAAGTTCCGTGTACAGCTTACGGTTCACCTGCGCAATGCTGTTTTCATATTCAAAATCGGTCGTATTACGTAGTCCGCGAAGCAGAAACTTTGCGCCATGCCTTCGTGCCAATTCTGCGGTGAGTTCAGCGTAAGTCAGCACCTGGATATTCGGATACTTTTCGAAGGTATGGTTGATCCGGTCCACCATGAGATCGATGTTGAAATACCGCGTGTTCTTCTGGCTGTTATATCCAATGGCTACAATGATCTCATCAAAAAGCTGAAGACCTCTGAGCACAATGTCTTCATGCCCTTTCGTGAATGGATCAAACGATCCGGGGAAAAGTGCAATTCGTTTTCTGGTCATTGCTCAAGGGGTTGCAGTTCGCATCACCACTATTCCTGGATCAGCGCAATATTGAAAAGGTCGAAGAAATGATGGTCCTGCACTTCATCAAAAGGGAAACCGAATTTCAGGAATGCCGGACGCGCTCCGAATGAAACGTTTCTGATGTACTTGTAGAACTCGTTATAATGAGGCGAGTTCTTCCCGATGTACCCCCACAAGACCACTTCACTGGTTTGCTGATCCATATTCAGGGATTTCATAACCAGCATGATGTACTTCACGTAGTCGGAAAACTGCTTGATCGCGAACTGGTTGTAGTAAAGTAACTTTCCCTGCCTGCATGCAACGATATGAAGCTTGAACCGATCCACGTAGATATACAGGGGCTCATCGTCACGACGTGAAGCAACGTCAAGTACGCCTTCGATCAGGACTGCCGATTGATGCGTGTATAATGGCCGGTTATTGGGATAGACCCCGTCAATCCAGTGTTTCAGATCTTTGTTAATCGCAAAAACAGTGAAGGCACCGGCGCGCTCATTCGAAGTGGCCAGAAAATCTTCCTTACGACCATCTAT
>CBKWFZ010000451.1:0-4077 GCA_966673785.1 uncultured bacterium | reverse complement strand
ATTGCAGTTCATAATAAACCGCGCTGCCTTGTCGGCGGAGTCGCTATAAATCACTCCGCCCATTTGCATCTCTCCTTTTTTCGTCTTAACCACCTTACGCTGATTGGCAACGATGCCTACCGCCCAGCCATCAATGCGGGCAGTACCGCAAAGCAATGTCTTACCATACAATTCCTTGTACTCCGAAAACGAATCGGCATCCACAAGTCGTAAGATAATTTCCAATGTATCGTATGGCTTTACGCGATCCACTGGCATCATGCCATAAATTTCCGCAGCTTCGAACGCGGGCGCTTTCGGCGTCGTACGATTAAATCCGCTGACTGCCGGTTTGCCGAATTTTGAAAAGAGATCCCGGATATATTCAAGACAGCTCTCGTCATTAGGAAACTTATTATCGGTAACGCCTGATATCTCACAATGCGTTGTTGCTCCTCCCAGTGTTTCATTGTCGATATCCTCTCCAATGGCTGCTTTTACCAGGTACGATCCGGCGAGAAATATTGAACCAGTCTTGTCAACGATCATTGCCTCATCTGACATGATCGGAAGGTAGGCACCGCCGGCGACGCAACTGCCCATGATAGCGGCTATCTGAATGATTCCCATCGCCGACATTCTCGCATTATTTCGAAACTGTCTTCCAAAATGTTCCTTATCCGGAAAGATTTCATCCTGCATGGGAAGGAAGACACCAGCGCTGTCGACAAGATAAACAATCGGAAGCCGGTTCTCCATTGCGATCTCCTGGGCGCGAAGGTTCTTTTTCGCCGTGATCGGAAACCAGGCTCCTGCTTTTACGGTGGCGTCATTGGCGACGACTACACACAACCTCCCGTGTATACGCCCAATACCGGTGACCACCCCCGCCGACGGGCATCCGCCCTGTTCTGTATACATTCCCTCGCCGGCAAACAGTCCGATCTCAAGAAACTCCGAACCTTTGTCGATCAACCTGTCGATGCGTTCACGCGCGGTGAGTTTGCCTTTCTTGTGCTGTTCATCGATTTTTTTCTCACCACCTCCGAGCCTGGTCTTCTTTGCCTTGTGGTGAAGCGCAAACACAAGCTGTTTGTATTGATCTTCATTTTTGTTGAATTCAAGCTCCTGTTTCATAAGTTCCGGATCATTAGGCAATAAAGACCGTAAGATTGGATTTCAAGTCCAATTTTCAAATACGCTGATAATGAAGCTGGTCTAAATCAGTTTTCCTTCCTGAGGTCGCGCTCGATTTTCCGGCGGCTTTTCCCCAGGGGAGCCATGAAATGTTTCGGATATTCGTTAAAATGATTTGCCAGCGAGTCGACAGAGTTGAGAAGCCGGTTAAGATTAACATACAACGTATCTTCCGTAAGCAGCTTGCTCATGGTGTTGTCGCCGGCGTTGAGCCGTGTGAGCGATTCATTGAGTTTTGCGAGGCTGCGTTGAGCCCGGTCAATCGTTTCAGACAATTCCAGATTCTTCAGACTGTCGGACAACGTCCGGAAGTTTTGCAGCGTTGGTTTGAGTTCATCCAGACTCGAATTCAGGTTTCCGGCTACATCCTTGAAGCTAGTGGAAAGCTCGTCGATATTCCTATTGGCATTGGCAAGCGTGCGATTCAAAATAACCGGAGTCGGCTGAAGTCCCCGGAAAACTGTATCAAGCCGGCGGGTGTTCAGCGTAAGATTATCAAGTACCATGTTTAGTTTCTGAAGGGTGCTTTGAAGGGTTGAAGCAACAGGCTCGGCATTTTCCGCGAACAGATCCATCAAGCCCTTGGCGATCTCCGACTGAATGGTATCCTTTGGGTTCAGTACACCTCCCCCTGGTCTGATTTGCAATTCAATGAAACGCCCACCCAGCAGTTCACCATTGAGCACAGCAACTGACGACCTGGTGACAACAATCTCTGAATCGATGTCGAGTTCGACCAGTACTCTGTTCTTCGCCTGTTCGATCTTTATTTCACTTACACGACCTACCGCAAATCCATTCAGGTAGATTTGATTGGACTCAGTAAGCTTGTCTACGTTGGCAAAGACCGCATAGTATTTGTGACTCGATGAGAAGAAATCAATTCCCTTCAGAAAATTGAATCCGAAATACAACAGCGTGATGGCGATCACCATGAATAGGCCAACCTTGAATTCCTTCGATAATTTCATTTTGCAGTTGCTTTGGTGACCATGATTGTTTAAACGATCACGGAAACCTGTTTTGCGCAGTTGTAAATATAAAGGATAGTATCGAGAAAGTTGGCAGCGCCGGAAGCCTGTTGTTTAGTGGATCGATTCCACTTCCGACTTATACTCCTTAAACGCGCGGTAGATACCGGATGCAATAAGGTTCTGCCCCTCGTCGGTCATGAGAAACCTCTCCTCATTGGAGTTTGACAAAAAGCCCGTCTCAATAAGGACACTTGGCATCGTGGTTCTCCACAAGACCAGAAATCCGGCCTGCTTCACGCCGCGGCTTACTCTGCCCACCCGGTTGCGGAACTGATCCTCGACCTTTTGCGCAAAACTAAGACTGCTTGACTGAAAAGCACTTTGAGTCAATGTAAATAAGATATAAGACTCCGGGCTATTGGGGTCAAAACCCTCATACCGCTCGTGGTAGTTTTCGTCGAGAAGAATTACGGAGTTTTCACGTTTGGCGACAGCCAGATTACTTTCATCCTTATGCAAGCCCATCACGTAAGTCTCGGTGCCATAGGCTCTTGTGTTGTGGTTTGCATTGGCGTGGATGCAGATAAAAAGGTCAGCCTTGGCCCGGTTAGCAATGTCCGCCCGTTCGTCAAGAGACAGATAGGTGTCGTCTTTCCGTGTATATATAACCTTAACGCCTGGCACGTTTTGCTCGATATAGTTACCGACCTTAAGGGCGATGCTGAGTGCCAGATCCTTCTCCTTGATCCGCTTGCCGGTAGTTCCATTGTCCTTGCCCCCATGCCCCGCATCGATCACCACGACATCCACCTTGAACTCGGTGGAGGGAAGTGTACTGGAAGAATTTAGCAAGGTTATTGCTAATAAAAGCGCTGTTAAACCTATAATCCTCACGGTCCTTTCAATGTTCTGTGTAATTGCAATACCTTTACGCAAATTTGTAAAATTTTTACAAAAAGCTAAAGAAGAGGACTTTACACTTTCGAGGGTGCGTTTCATTTTTTCTTTGATTCTATTTTTAACGGCGATCAGTTTCACTTCAACAGGACAGGAACTGAAGCCAGATCGCCCGACAAGCGCGGACACTGTTCGCACTACCGTGATCCGGCCCGATTCCACTGCAATGAATGAGACCACCGACCCATCTGTAAACAAAAGTGATACCATAAAGACCCCCGCTCCGACGCCGAAGGGAGATATCGAGACCACAATTGACTACTCCGCCCGTGATTCAATAAGGGCAAGTGTCGACGGCAAGATCATCTGGCTTTATGGAAACGCTAAAATCGTCTACGGTAGTATTGAACTGGAAGCCGATGAAATCATTATCGACTATGGTGAAAATACGTTGACAGCGCACGGCAGCAGGGATTCGCTCGGCCAACGGGTAGGTTACCCCATATTCAAGAACGGAGCCGAGCTTTACGAAACCAAGGATATCGTCTATAACTTCAAAACCCGCCGCGCAAGGATAACGGAAGTAGTCACCCAACAGGGAGAAGGATACCTTCACAGCGACATCGCGTTCAAGAATGAGGATGACGAAATTCTGAGTGTGCGCAACAGTTACACGACATGCAGTCTCGAGCATCCGCACTTCAGGATCCGGTCAACGAAAACAAAAGCGATTCCGGATGACAAGATCGTCTCGGGTCCGTTCTACATGGAGTTCAACGATATCCCGTTGCCGGCGGCGTTCCTTTTTGGCATGTTCCCCGCAAAACAGACCGCCACCTCCGGGATTCTGTTTCCAAGCTTCAACGAAGAGCGACGCCGGGGATTCAACCTGCGCGGCCTCGGTTACTATTTCGACATCAACGAATATGTAAAACTTGCCGTTACCGGGGACATCTACAGCAAAGGTGGACACGCGATTTACGCGAACAGCAACTATGTGAAACGATACAAGTACAACGGCGCCGTAAAC
>CBKWFZ010000450.1:0-4079 GCA_966673785.1 uncultured bacterium | reverse complement strand
CGAGTTTCACATGGTGATGGCCGATGCGTTTCATCCGTACAAGGATTCAGCTAATCTCCAGCCGGCCAGGGACCATGCTGCGCACATGGTAGCCGTTGCTGAAAAGTGGGCCGAGTCAGATCTGCCGGGGCGCGTCAACAACGCGGAGGTGAAGTCCCTGATTGAAAAACTTCGCGATAACGCCCGGGCATTCGAGAAGATTGCCGGCACCGAAAGCGACGAGGAAGTAGCCGCATCACTGACCAAATTGCACGACGACTTCCATGCGATCCAGGACGCGTGGTATGATTCTGGCGACGATCATTCGCAACACGAACACTAAGCAACGAAACGCTTTACCGGAAGGCAGCATTAACCAGGATGCTGCTTTCTTTGTTATACAGGTATGCTAAAAATTGCGTGGACACCTGCGTACGTACTTCCCTTGCCGCCGAACCACCGGTTTCCGATGAGCAAGTATGAACTGCTGCCGATGCAGCTGATTCACGAGGGAACGATCACGGAAAGCAACCTGTTCCATCCCGATTCGATTGATCCGGAATGGATTCGCCGTACACATGACAGCCACTACGTTGACCGCCTGGGCGCGCTCGCGCTGACGCCTGCGGAGATCAGAAAGACAGGTTTTCCACTTAGTGAAGCGCTGATAAAAAGGGAAAAGGTCATTGCCAACGGCACGTTACTGGCGACGCATTACGCGCTTGACTTCGGCGTTGCCATGAATATCGCAGGTGGGACACATCACGCATTCACCAATCGGGGCGAGGGCTTTTGTCTGCTCAACGATCAGGCTCTTGCTGCCAATTACCTGCTGGAGAAGCGCCTCGCAAAAAAAATTCTGATCGTCGATCTTGATGTTCACCAGGGTAACGGGACCGCCGAGATATTCGGTAAAGAAGAGCGCGTCTTTACTTTCAGCATGCACGGCGCAAACAACTATCCTGCGATAAAGGAGCGATCCGACCTGGACATCGGTCTCGCCGACGGAACGAATGACACTACCTATCTCAATATACTGGACGCGAATCTCAATGCGCTACTCGATCGCGTTGAACCTGACTTTATCTTCTTTCAGTCGGGAGTTGATATTCTTGGTACGGACAAACTAGGCAAGCTTGGTGTTACGCGGCAGGGATGCAGGCAACGGGACAAACTTGTTCTCAGCCTTGCCCGCCGGCACCGTATTCCCATTGTTGTTACGATGGGAGGAGGGTACTCGCCGGAATTCAACGACATCATCGAGGCACACGCGAATACATTTCGGCTTGCCCAGGATATTTTCTTCTAAACAACAACTTCGGTTTTGGTCGGCTTGGAAAACTGGACTATATTACTCCAGTTTGAATGCTGTAAAATGACCGGAACCGCTGTCACCCGGGATGACAAGAAAACATTATGGTTTGTCATCCTTGCTTCTTCTGTCGGTACTCTTATAGAATGGTACGACTTTTATATCTTCGGCAGTCTTGCCGTTATCCTTTCTGAACAGTTCTTTCCCCAGACCAATCCGACGGCCGATTTTCTTGCAACGCTCGCGACCTTTGCCGCGGGATTTGTGGTCAGACCGTTCGGAGCACTGGTGTTTGGAAGGCTTGGCGATCTTGTCGGGCGGAAATACACGTTCCTGGTTACGCTGGTGCTTATGGGCGGATCGACTTTTGCGATCGGTCTCGTTCCCGGATATGAAAGCATTGGCATTCTGGCGCCGCTCATCGTCCTGATACTGCGTCTGCTCCAGGGCCTCGCACTCGGCGGAGAGTATGGCGGCGCGGCAACATACGTTGCTGAACACGCGCCCGATGCCAAGAGAGGATTCTATACAAGTTTCATCCAAACAACAGCCACGCTCGGACTATTCGTTTCAATCGGTGTTATTCTCGCAGTACGTGAATACATGGGCGTGGAAGCATTCAACGACTGGGGATGGCGCATTCCGTTTCTTTTGTCGGCGTTACTCGTCGGCGTTTCCGTGCTTATCCGCATGAAGATGAGTGAGTCGCCGGTATTTGCTCGGATCAAGGCTGAAGGCAAAACGTCAGTGAATCCGCTGAAGGAAAGCTTCACAAAGAAAGAGAATCTGCGCATGGTGCTCATTGCGTTGTTTGGAGCAACGGCGGGTCAGGGTGTTGTTTGGTACACCGGGCAATTTTATGCGATGACTTTTCTGGAAACGACGTGCAAAATTGACTTTGTGCAAACCCGGAACATCATCGCTCTCGCGTTGGTGATAGGCACCCCGTTGTTCATCTATTTCGGATGGCTTTCCGACAAATTCGGAAGGAAAATCATTATGATGACCGGTTTGTTGCTGGCTGTCTTTCTCTACCGGCCGATCTATATGCACATGTACTCCATTGCCGACGTTTCGCAGAAGCAGGAAGTCTCGGCCGAAACACGCGAGCGAACGGAAACGGCAGGCGATGGTGAATCTACTGTTACGTATACGGAGGTCGTTACCTTCTATTCCGATGGCACGGAGCTACGTGAAAGGCAGACAGATGACGGCGCCAAACGATCGATCACACTCCACGGAGACCTTTATTATGCCATGGCTGGTATGGTATTGATCCAGGTCGTATTGGTTACGATGGTGTATGGGCCAATAGCGGCATTTCTGGTTGAGATCTTTCCGGCGAGAATCCGGTATACATCAATGTCGCTGCCATATCATATTGGAAATGGCATTTTCGGGGGCCTCACACCATTTATCGCCACGTATCTCTATGAACAAAGCAGGAGTGCAACACGACCAGAGGGCGATCCGTTCGCCGGACTTTGGTACCCTATCGTGATTGCCGGGATATCGTTCATTATCGGAATGGTATTCCTGTCTAACAAGAAACGTGGTGAGATTATGGAAGAATAACGGAGACGCTGGCTTGCATGCCTTTCACGCCTGCCCATACCGCGATCGTTCTTCCGCTTATAAACGGGCGAAAATTCTCCGCGACTGCGCTTATTGTCGGAAGTATCGCTCCCGATTTCGAATACTTCTTCAAGATGAGCGCTGACAGCGAGCATAGTCATACGCTACCGGGCCTGCTGTATTTTAATCTGCCCGTTGTCGTCGTCCTTTCATTCGCTTTTCATCTGATTGCCAAACGAAGTCTGCTTCAAAACAGCCCGGTCTTTATTCAGCGCCGGTTTCACGCATTGCTGCAGTTGGACTTCCGGAAATACGTGCGCCAGAACACATGGGTTTTCATTGTTTCAGCGTTGATCGGCGCAGCGTCTCACATCTTCTGGGATGGCTTCACCCACGGTAAGGGATTCTTTGTGCAGCACCTGTGGTTTTATCCGGGAAGGTATGTCCCTTTTGACGGCGTGGATTATCCATTGTGGTATGCGCTTCAGCACATCAGCACGGCGATCGGGCTGACGCTTGTAATTCTTTACATATTGCTGAAAAAACCAGCTGTCCCTGTGATCCTCTACAGACCCGGCTGGTTATACTGGATCATGTTTTTCGCCGTGGTGGGTATTACGTTTTTCCTGCGGTTCCGGATTGCTCCTCATGACTTGATTCTGGGTAATGGCGTGATTACGGTGATCAGCGGTATCTGCATCGCACTGATACTATGTGGTCTCCTTCCTGAACGGCCGATGCGAACGAACACCAAAATTCATCCGGTCCGTTAAAGACTTCATCCGCTTTTGTATATTTCTCCGATGGCAAAAAACTCGCAATGGGTACAGGTAGGCAAACGTCAGCTGGAACTGAGCAACCTGGAAAAGGTGCTCTTTCCGGAAGATGGAATTGTCAAGGCACAGGTGATTGAATACTACCTCAAGATCGCACCCACACTGCTGAAGTACGTTAAGGGAAGGGCGCTCACACTGATCCGGTTTCCCGATGGAATCCATGGTGAAAGCTTCTACCAGAAGAACCGTCCCGGCTGGGCACCCGAATGGATAGAATTTGTCACGCTGGGGAAGGAAAAAAAGGACTATATCATTGCCACCGAACCCGCCTTGCTGGTCTGGCTTGCCAATCTTGCATCGCTCAAAATCCATCAGCTTCACGCCCGGAAACCCGCCTTCGATCATCCGGACTACGTGGTGTTCGACCTGGATCCGCC
>CBKWFZ010000449.1:0-4080 GCA_966673785.1 uncultured bacterium | reverse complement strand
GATCGATCCTGTTAACGGCTTCACAAAAAAAGTCCAGATCATCGGTGTCATCGTCGATCAGATAAAGAGTCCTCAAGCTTTCCATAGGCAGCTGGATTTCTGGTCAAGGTACGGTATGGCAGATTCAATAAGAACCACCACGAATTAAGTGTTCGATATCCAAGGTCAAACCATCGTCTCACGCGATGAACGACACGCGTAACTCGCCTGCTTAAGCGGTCACAATAGTTGCTATCGCCCGTCTCCTGAAGACGGGTGAAGAAACTTCTTTATCTTCTGAAGCAGCAGCGAAATCGAGAACGGTTTTTCAAGATAATCTTCGGCTCCGGCCTTTTTGGCCAGCATGCCAATTTCTGGCGTGGCAGAAATCATAATAACAGGTATATCACGCGTTGATTCCTGCGACTTTAGATAACGACACGCCTCCAGGCCGTCGCTGCTGTCTTTCAACTGCCGGTCGAGAATGAAAAGATTTGGCGGCTGCTTTTGCTGTTCATAGACGATCCGACCATCCGATGATACTTCAATTTCATATCCTTCCCGCTTGAGGATGATCGAAAACAGCTTCTGAATCGAAGGATCATCCTCTGCGATTAAAATTCTTTGTCCCATTTTTTGTTGTGAGGTTTCAGATTTTTTTCAAAATGCTATACCAGACATTGATGAAAATGTCGTTCGCCATAAATCCTGTGTAATGGTGACAAAAGTTCACAATTTTACCGGGCAGCGATCCGGCCCGACATGAGGTGCGGATTCAGATTTGAGATAATCATTTAAATCGCGACAAACAGTCGCTCAACGCAGCGATAAGATCGTCGAGCTTGCTTGACTTGACGACGTATGCCGTCGCTCCGAGCTCTTTGGTCTCGATCAGGTCGCGGATATCCGCAGAAGTTGAATAGATGACAACCGGTATCGCCTTCAGATGTTCCTTCTTCCTTATTTCGGCAAGGCATTGTTTACCTCCAATCTTCGGCATGTTGAGATCGAGGAAGATTATATCGGGAAGGCGGGCTGCTGAACAGAGTCGGTCGAGTGCCGCAGGCGCGCTGTATTCACTGATCAGCTCAACCGAAAGGCCGGCATCTTCAAGCGCCATGGAGAATATCTCGTGATCGTCCACATCATCATCGATCAACAAACATGTTCTGATATCCCTCATCTGATTTAAATGTACGAGTTATTCCATCAGCCGGACGAAGGAGTTTTCGATATCTTAAACCAATGTCAGTTATTCTCAGAATTTTCCGAGTCCGGTACTAAAGCCGTTCATCCACCTTGTCGATAATCCTCAGGATCCTCTTTGCACGACGACTTGGCACAAAACGATAAACGAAATTCATTCTGAAACGCCCCGAATTCACATTCACCGTCCGCTCTTCAATACGTGGAAAATGAAATCCGGCTGAGATGGCGAAGAAGTTAATACTCCACCGCTCCTTGTTATAGCCCGCGGATCCCCGCAGGAATGTATTCGGACTAACTCCCATGCTTGTACTAACTTCCTCGGCGCTGTAAAACTGATTTATTGTGGCATTCAGACTGGCTGATGCTGAAGCAGTCAAAAAGAAATTGCCGAACACCCAGGTGTACGCATAGCCACCGTTGGGACCGAACTCAAGGTATCGCATCCGGTCGATTTGTTCAGTTGGTCCCAGGCGGTTAACCTGCGATGGCACGATGGAGCTATCCCCCTTAAAGCGGCCAACGTACATCTCCAGTCCGAGAAGAAAAGAGCCAGCCGATCGTTTCTGCACCTCAGTCTGCTGAAAAACCGCACGATAGGAAAACTGTCGGTTATTCAGCACATATTGAAAACTCCCGCCTATTGAATTAACGGACAGGTCCGGTCTCACATAATACGCTTCTCCACTCGGCGCGAGCGTCTGGTCCGTCAGGTAAAATCCTTTATAAAGCTGAAGTATAAAATCAATTACAAATTTGCGCCCGTACTTATTAATCTGCAGGTCGAAGTCGCGCGTCTCGCCTCTGCTCAAATCCGGCTTTAGAACACCAAACGTAAGATTGACGGTCGCGAACCGGTATGATGCTCCCAGTCCCGCGCTGAACGTTTTGTTCGGGCTGTAACGGACAAGATAGTCTTTCTCATCATTTGCGATTGTCATCCTTGTGTACTTCCGGTTTACAAGAAAACGTCCGATCAGCAAACCGTCATACGACTCGATGTACGAGGAATCATATTGTGCCAGACATGGGCTAATAGCAATAATTGATACAAATGCGATACATGCCCATCTTGTCATTTCGGAAATAAGAAAAAAGAGCCGGCTTACCCGGCTCGAAGTGGTTGTTGATTATATCCTGTTTTATTTGTCTGGTATTCGCTCGCCATAAGTGTTGAACATGAACGTTGACTTTTCGTTGCCGTTCATGGTCTCCACCCGGTATTCACCTGTAAGAAGGTGACGGGTTATCACGCCTTCTTCCCAGCCCCTGTACTCGGGAGCCTGCAGCGTACTTCGCAGTGTCGCAGGAAGCTGATCCGGATTCAATTGATATGAATTCTCCTCGGTGAACGATTCACTGTTTTTCAGAACCGGGACGTCATGGCCCGGCGCCATCGGAGTACGCGCCTCATCTTCTACGGAATCCGTTGATGAACCGCGTGCCAGTTCATCCTGTGCAACGAGCGTTCCCGCTGAAACGAGTAAAAGAACAAGGCAGATTGAAAGATACTTCTTCATACCGGTATGCTTAAAAATCGCATGCCACAACTACAATTCGTTATTCTTTACGGCGGCCCTGTCAGTTTTTGACGCAACCTTGCCGCGGGACTTGCGCGACTCGGCCTGCCTGCCCTTTACACCAGAATCATCATCGTTGTAATCAGGAAGCAGATTATTGGCAAGTGACGCAAGTGCACCCACCCAGCCTGGAGCGACACCTTTCAGCAGAAGTGCGGCCTTTGTTGTCAGGCCGAAAACAGCTTCAACTTCTCCATACTCAAGTGCCCGAATTACGTTTCTGGCAGCAGCGTGTACCGACTGCGATAACAAAGGTGATGACCCGGATATCTTAAACCACGCGTACTCGGATTCGTGGTCGCCTTTCACCGTAACATTCGGTGGACTCCCTGTGCGCATGAGATTAGGAACGACCGTCGTCACATGAATATTTTTCTTCTTTAACTCTGCATGCATTCCTTCAGACAAACCGACGAGCGCAAACTTGCTTGCGCTGTAGGGCAGTAGATGTGGCACGGCGATCTTGCCGCCGATGGACGTGATGTTTACGATCCTTCCGCCCTGCTGCCGCAGAAAATGAGGGAGTACGGCGTGCATGCCATATAGAGCTGCCCAGAAATTTGTATCCATCGCCTCCTCATAATCCTTGATCTTCATCGCATCCTGTGGCCCAACCTGAATTACGCCGGCGTTATTGATGAGCACGTCGAGCTGACCAAAATGTGTCATCACCTGTTTCACGAGGGCATTCACTTCCCTGCGGCTGGTGACGTCAGCCTCAACGGCGATCACATCTCCACCCATACTTTCCAGTTCGATCCGCGCCTTCTCCAACTGGTCCGCTGAGCGCGCGCAAATGGCCACCCTCGCTCCCTTTTGTACAAGCTGACGCGACAGCTCCAGTCCAAGACCACGCGAGCCTCCTGTAATCAGGAAAACTTTTCCCTTCACTGAAAAGCGGGTCAGCATTTTGTAAAACGAAGTTGCGGCAAGTGCAAGCGCGAATCCCGCTGCACCCCACCTCACCACTGTGTTCAGCTGCGAATCGCGATCACTTTTGTTTTGTGTTTTCATAGATTTTAAGTTCGCTGGATATCAACCTAATCATTCGAAAGTTCGCTGTCCCGACTTCGCTTCCAGGGCGCCTCCCGATCATCATCCTCGCCCGTATTGTATGACTCCTCCCTTGCAGGTGCCGGCTCATTTTCGGGCGGTTCCGGAGTCAGATCTTCATAAATCCGGGACGGGTCGCGATAGCGTTTTCCATCCGCGTCGAAGAAAAAAACGCGTACGGTGTCGCCCGTGAGTCGTTCGTCTGGGGCCGGAGCGTTGTATCGCAACGGTGATTCAATCTCTCTGTTGCGCAGCGGATCGA
>CBKWFZ010000448.1:0-4107 GCA_966673785.1 uncultured bacterium | reverse complement strand
GCCGATAAAGGCCGTGATATCGTATCCCAGCTTTGCGTAGTTGACCTTGAGCGTGGTTTTCTCAACGATACCCGCTTCTTCAAGCTTATTCATCCGGACGTGTACAGTCCCGCCGGAAACGAACGCGCGTTTCGCCACTTCTGTGTACGGTTTTTTCGCGTCCTGCATCAGGATCTCAAGAATTTTGAGATCCACATTATCAACTTTGAAATTTTCAGCCATATGAAAATTTGAATTTTAACTAATATTCAAAATTATGAAATCTGATTAAAAAATATACAATAATTCAAATGTTTTGTTGATTCGAAAGGGGTATTTCTCGTTACTTTGTTAAAGATTTTACAACGCGCCAATCGCGAAGTTTAAATCGAACAACCTTGTAGGGTGTTGAAATTGGCAGACAAGCCCTCCGGTCTCGAGGGTGGAGGTAACGGGATAAAGTCCAGCCTTTTTGGCGACCTAACTGCTCCGTGGAGGTTCGAAGCCTTCCCCTACAGCGAAATATTCTGAATTTTCAGTTGAGGCGCAATTGAAAATGAACTTTGAAATTCTAAAAAAACAATGTAGGGTGTTGAAACTGGCAGACAAGCCCTCCGGTCTCGGGGGTGGAGGTCACGGGATAAAGCACCAGACCCCTGATCCGAAACAAGCTGCGGCAAGTTCCGGATCAGGACGGTGTCTAACCGCTCCGTGGAGGTTCGAAGCCTTCCCCTACAGCAAATGATTGACAATCTCAGATTTCGAATCCCAGCTCGCGCGCGATCGATATTTGAAATTGAAAATTGAAAGTGTAAGTGCAGAAAACCCGGTTGTCCGGGAGGAATCGTGGAGAGGGGATAAGATTCTGATCGTCCGGCGTCCACGCA
Source organism: uncultured bacterium (assembly GCA_966673785.1). Taxonomy (GTDB): domain Bacteria; phylum Bacteroidota; class Bacteroidia; order Cytophagales; family Cyclobacteriaceae; genus Ohtaekwangia. The sequence goes on along the minus strand of CBKWFZ010000448.1, from coordinate 3,241 downwards.
TCGTACGATCAAATCCTGCCCTGAGTCGCGAAGAAGGTTCGAATCCTTCCCTTACAGCTAGCTCAGTTTAGGTTAATGAGTTATTCAGAGCTGCCCATCTTTTTCCCGGTAGATGGCCGGGAAGGATGGGTTTTTTATTGCCCGCTATTGATTTCAAACAGAACAATCGTTTGCTTTGGAAAACGACTTTGCGAAATTTGAGATTATGAATGATTTTCCGTGGCTGAATAAATACCCTCCCGGCGTCGATAAAACGATCACACTCTACGATTATCCGTCATTGCTGGATCTGTTCGACGACAAACTAAAAAAGTATGCAGACCGTGTCGCATTCGAAAATATGGGAGCGACGCTGACCTACAGACAGGTCGATGAACAATCCAGAAACTTTGCCGCCTACCTTCAGCACCTCGGACTCAAAAAAGGGGATCGTATAGCGATCCAGATGCCCAACCTCCTTCAGTTTCCCATCGCTTTTTTCGGCGCACTGCGCGCCGGACTGATCGTCGTAAACACGAATCCCCTGTACACACCGCGTGAAATGGAGCACCAGTTCCGGGATGCCGGTGTCATCGCGATCGTGATCGTCGCAAATTTCGCGTCAAACCTGGAAAAGATTATCCGTAATACGTCAATCAAACATGTGATCCTCACCGAACTGGGCGATATGCTCGGAACGGTCAAGGGGCTTCTGGTAAACTTCGTGGTCAAAAAGGTGAAGAAAATGGTTCCCGCTTTCTCCCTTCCACAGACGATACGGTTCAAGGATGTGCTTCGAAAGGGAGCCGGCCTACAGTACACACGGCCGGAAACGAAACTTGCCGATATCGCAGTGCTGCAGTATACCGGAGGGACTACTGGCGTCTCCAAGGGTGCTCAGTTATCACACGCCAATCTGATCGCACACAATTCGATGATCGTACAGTGGTTCAAGCCGTATATGAGCAAGAACGAGCACGATATAATCATTACCGCCATACCGATGTATCACATTTTCGCCCTGACCGTGAATGGTCTGCTGATGTTCAGTATGGGCGTGAAAAACGTAATGATTACGAATCCGCGGGATATGCCCGGCTTTGTAAAAGAGCTTAGAAAACACCGGTTCACGATCATAACAGGGGTGAATACGCTGTTTAACGGTCTGCTCAATAATCCGGATTTTAAGAACCTTGACTTCAGCGGGCTCCACGGTGCGGTTGGAGGCGGCATGGCTGTCCAGGACGCCGTCGCGCGGAAGTGGCAGGAGGTCACCGGAAAACCGCTTGTCGAAGGGTATGGCCTGAGCGAAACCTCACCCGTGCTTTGCTGCAATCCACTCGATGGCAAACACAAGATGGGGACAATCGGCCTTCCGATGCCGAATACAGAAGTCGCCATATTTGACGATGCGGGAAATATGTTGCCGCAGGGCGAGGTTGGTGAGATTTGTGCGCGTGGCCCCCAGGTTATGAACGGCTATTGGGAAAAAGACAATGAAGGCGTGTTCTTCCCGGGAGGATGGTTCCGCACCGGCGATATTGGTCGCATGGACGAGGAAGGTTTCTTCAAGATTGTGGATCGTAAGAAAGACATGATCAAGGTCTCGGGCTTCAATGTATTTCCGAATGAAATCGAGAACGTTATTGCTGAACATCCGAAGGTACTCGAAGTTGCCGCTATCGGCATTCCCGATGAGAAATCCGGAGAGGTGATCAAGGTGTTTGTCGTGAAGAAAGACGAGTCACTGACAGAGGAAGAGCTCAGGAAGTTCTTCCATGAAAATCTGACAAACTACAAATGCCCCCGGCACGTTGAGTTTCGAAAAGAATTGCCGAAGACCAATGTTGGCAAGATACTTCGTCGCGCATTAAAGGAAGAAGCCGCTGCGGCATAGACTATCGTTAATCAAAACAAATCACATGATCGGCTTTTTTGAACATCAGTATTTGTCCTACAAAAAGAACCACATACGCAATCTGCTCGCGCTGGCGAAGATCGATGGACACATGCACGAAAAGGAGATCGCCCTTTTGTTCAGGATTGGAAAGCGTTATGGGCTCAAGGACCGCCAGGTTCAGGAACTTATCGATGCTGACGAGTTGTTCACGCTCAACGTCCCCGATAATCACAATGACCGGATGAACCTCCTCTACGATCTCATTCAAATGGTGTTTGCCGATGAGGTCGTGAATCCGCACGAGGTAAAGTTCTGTGAAGATGCGGTAGAGCAATTCGGCATGCGCAAGGAGCTTGTGGCATGGTTACTCGACGCTTTCGAGAAAGGAACTCCGCCGCCGCCCGACGAATGGGAGTCGATCAAGAAGGAAGCGAAGGAACGTTTCAGCGTATAGTATCTACGCACCACGTCTGATTCTTTCCGGATGATGCCTGTACGTGGCAGGATCTGCGCCCGATACTTTCAGCCGAATAATTGTTCAAGTCCGAAAAACTTTTCCACGATGATCATCACGGAGAATATTCCCAATACGATCGGAATTACGTATTTGATGATAACGTTTATATATGATTCCAGGAAAGAACCTTTGTAGTTCGGATTGCCGGAAGCAAGCTCCTCACTCAGATCTGCCGTACCCCAGCGCGTTGCAATGAATATTGACATCAGACATCCGCCTAATGGCAGGCTGATATCGCTGAAAAGTTCACTGACAAAATCCAGCGTGCTTCTTCCCTGATAAAACGGGAGGGAAGAGAAGATATCAACGGCTCCGAGAGACAACATGCTTGGTAAGCCGATGACAAATACCGATATGGCGAGTATCCACGTTATCAGTTTCCGGTTCACCTTCATCTTGTCTACAAAAAACGCAACGGGAACCTCCAGTAGCGATATCGTTGAGGTCAGGGCGGCAAAACACAACAACAGGAAGAAACCGCCGCCAATGATCTTGCCAAGAACAGGACCCATTGTCTTGAAGATTCCCGGAAGCACCACAAACACGAGTGCAGGTCCTTGCTCGGGAGACTGGCCCTGAGAAAAGACGAGTGGAAATATCAGCAGCCCCGCGAGAAACGCAACCGACATGTCCACCAGCGTGATCGACGCTGCCGCTGAAAGTACGTTTTGCTTTCTATCGAGATACGAACCGTATGTGATCAATGCTCCCATCCCAAGTGACAGGGAAAAGAACGCCTGGCCCATGGCGGAATACAGCGTTGAAAGCCGCAGTTCCGAGAGATCCGGCAGCACGTAGAACTTCACACCAGCCATTGCATTGGGCAGCGTAAGGCTGTATACAAT
>CBKWFZ010000447.1:0-4118 GCA_966673785.1 uncultured bacterium | reverse complement strand
CGGGAACATCGGCACGCAGCATGCTTCGTCATTTCTCCAGGAATTGATCGACATGGAAAAAGCAGGATTGGGCCGTCCTCAGGTCCTCCGTTCAGCTACGATCAACGCTGCCAGGGCCTTCGGTCGGAAAACCGGTGCTGTCGAAAAGGGCTTGAAAGCAGATCTGTTGCTGTTAACGAAAAATCCCCTTGAAGACCTTAACAATCTAAATACGGTAGAACTGGTTTTCGTGAAGGGAACCGTGCTCCGTGCTGATACATTGATCACGGAATCGCCGGAGATGGTAGTCCAGCGACAGCTCAATGCCTACAACGCCCGGAACATCGACGCATTTATGGCCACGTATTCCGACGATGTTGAGCTGCTGGATTTTCCGGATAAAAAGATATCGAAAGGAAAAGAGGCCATGCGTGTCAACTATGAAGGAATGTTCAGCAATCTGAAATACCTGCATTGTACGATCGAGAAGCGGATCGTGATTGGCAACAAGGTCATCGATCACGAGCGCGTGAAGTTTAATGATCAGACCGTAAGCGCTGTTGCGATCTACGAGGTTGAGAACGGGCTGATCACACGGGTTACTTTTCTGAAATAGGGCGGTACCAGGCACGAATACACCAACGCCTCCCTTTTTAAGACTCCGGCAGGCAGAGACCCCACGATGCAGAGTAGCGCAGAAATACACGTACTGGAAGGGAGTCAAATGAAAAGGTTTTCTCGCGCAGGGACCAAAATAGTTTTTCCGTCTTCATTGTTTCCGCGCAAGCGATCACTCACTCTTTAGCGTCTCCGCAGGTTGCGAAAGTACCGTCTTGAAAACCTGCGAACTGATTGTCACCATCGCGATAGCGAGCGAAACAAGGCCCGTGGCCAGGAAGATACCCGGACCGATGTCAACCTTATATGCAAATGATTGAAGCCACTTTTCGGCGATGTAGAGCGTTAAAGGAACGGAAAGCGTCAGCGTCAAAATGATCATAACGAGAAACTCTTTCGATAAGAGCACCAGTAGCGATGACGTTGATGCACCAAGTACTTTTCGAATACTGACCTCCTTAACACGGCCCTGGATTGCCAATGATGCGAGGCCGTAAAGACCAAGGCCTCCGATCATGATGGCGAGAACGGTCGATACCGAAATGACCTTGCTGAGGTTTTTGTCGTTCCGGTATTGCGTATCGATCCGTTCATCCACAAAACTGAAAGAGAAGCTGTCCGCGCCAGCGACCTTCTTCCAGCGTTGCTCAAGTTCCGTCAGGGTGACACTGGTCTCGCCGGCTTTTAAGCGCACGAACAGTTTTGGAATCGGCGAATTGTCCATCATCACGTTTTCAGAGCCGCTGAAAACTATTTCGGGATTGATCGCCATGACCAGCGGTCTCACTTTCTGATATAATGATTCATAGTTGAAATCCTTAACCACACCGATGATCTCGTGATCGATGAACGCTTTACCGGGGATACGTTTCCCGATAGGGTCGTCCCACCCGTATTCCCTCACAAAGGCCTCGTTGACGATAATTCCGTTTCTGGCGTCCGCCTGATTGTTATTGATAAAATTCCGGCCCGCCACAAGTTCGATCTCCATTGCGGGGATGAAATCGGCGTCAACAAGGTTCGCATAGAAAACTCGGTAAACATCTTTTTCATCGGTGTAGCCAATCTCCGTCCACTGGCCGTTGCCAAAATCGTGCGAGGCCGCCGTAACCGAGAGCACGGCCGGAATGGACGCATAAGCCTGCTTCAAAAGCGCAGCTTTTTCGAATCCGGCATTAACTCGTTTACCCAGTCCGCCATTCTGGGGAACGGTTAATTGCATGGCGACGACATTGTCGCGTCTGAAGCCAAGATCAGTTTCCTGAAGGAAATGCAGTTGTTTCTGCATTATCAGCGTCGTCGATACCAGGAAGATGGCGAGGACGAGCTGCACGCTGACGAGGATCTTACGGAGGGTTTGTTTACCGCTTCCTTCCAGTTTTCCTTTTAAAATCTGGATCGGCTTGAATCCGGATAACACGAATGCCGGATAGCTTCCGGCGAAAAGTCCGATGAACAGGAGTAACGCCACAGCTACGGACGATATGAACGCGTCCGGTTCCAGGATAAGGTTTTTGGCCGACAGTTCATTGAAGACCGGAATAGAAACTCCGGCTAAAGCACCTCCCACGAGTAATGCCAATAGTGTTACGAGGATGGCTTCTCCAATGAACTGCGTGATCAGCTGCCGCCGCACTGCGCCCACAACCTTCCGGATGCCGACCTCCCGGGATCGCTTTATTGTCTGGCCGATCGAAAGCGTTACAAAGTTTATCGACCCGAGCACGAGAATCAACAGGGCGACAACGGCCAGGATATACGAATAACGGGGATCACTCACAGGAGCATTTCCCGCCGGGTAATCGGGATTCAGATGGATGTCGGTTAATGGCTGGAGCCCGACAAAATAGTTGCTTCGCGCGAACTCTTCACCGAGAATGTCTTTGAACAGTGGCGGAAATTTTTGCGTCAGCGCCTCAGCTTTCGTGCTTTCATTCAGCAGCACGTACGTTTCAGGCGTTACATTAAACCAACCCGAGGTGAGCGCGCGTTCACTGTACAATTTTGGATAGTTCAGGGAAGAAATCAGGATCCCGAACCGTACACTTGAATTGGTGGGTATCCGTTTAGCTACGCCTTTTATGATATAATCTTCGAAATTTTCCCCGAGCCGGATAGCCAGCGTCTTGTCGATCGGGTTATCGCTGCCAAAATATTTAGTTGCTATGTCTTCTGTGATGACCACATTTCCGGCGCTGGCGAGAACCGCTTGCGCTGACCCCTTTTCAAACGGAAAATCGAATACATCGAAAAACCCCGGATCCGCAATGGTGATCGTTTCTTCGAACTGTTCGCCGGTGGTTTTTACCTGTGAGCCCAGACTGTTGATGCGAATGGCATCTTCAACCTCCGGGAATGTTTCGCGGAGCAATGGTGCGAGGGGAAATGGCGTGACGGTGTTGAAGAACTTTTCGTTATCACCGTAATCTTCTTTCACGTACGCGCGGTAGATGTGATGAGCCTTTGTATGAAAGCGGTCGAAAGTCCATTCGTCCTTCAGGTATAAGCTGATGAGCAAACAGCAGGCGATGCCGGTGGCAAGACCGGTGATATTGATGAAGGAGTAGAACTTGCTGCGCCAGATAGAGCGGAGCGCGACGGTCAGGTAATTTCGAATCATGGTTCAGGTTATCAATCACGCTGTGCTTCCAACATCCGTTCCAGATAAAATCGCGTTTCCTGCTTAAATAATGTGGTTTTAGTCTGGTTGTGCGTCCAGAAACGAAAGTTCGTGACCGATGGCGGACACAGGTCTACAACACTTCCTCATGCGCTTTTGCGAGGATTTCTTTCATCAGCGATACGGGTACCTTCGAAAGCACGACGTTTGTCCAGCCCTGTTTGCCCCACTTATTTGGCACCGGATAGATCATCGATGTATCAATCTGGCAATAGACCGACTGGTCGACGGGGGAGAGTTTGACACAGGCGAGTTTTGTCGCTGGTGCGAGCGTACAGAAGATGCGCTTTCCGCGCGCCTTAAATGCCTGCTTTTCGAAATGAGGTTGCTCTACGCAGCCCGGAAAAGCGAGGGCTAGTGAACGGAGTTTATCGGCTGAAACCATCCGGGAATTTACGATTTGGCAAATTTATAATTTACAATTACGTGGAATCTAACGCCATTGTTGCCGAACGATTGGATGAGGATGATAGAGGCAGATCGCGGAAGGTTTAGCGTTGTTCGATTGTGCACCACGCTGTTAGTGTCTCTTCACCGCAATGGGGCGCAAGGAAGGTTTCAGATAAGTACGACCGGGATGACCGGTTGCGACTTTGTACCGGGTTACCGGGCTTGAAGAAGTCCCACCGCCCGGAGCGATCGAACTTTTTCAATCCAGAAGTGTCATTCTTACAATAATGACAAAAGTCAAAGCCATGGCTCCCAAATCCCTTGCAATCGCTGAGTTTCGGAAGTAGCTTCGACAAAAAAGTTTATGCTAAAGCATTACCTGGTAGGGGCCTGGCGCAATCTTCGCCGCAACAGGATGTTTACTGTGATCAAGGTGGTCGGCCTCTCTGTG
>CBKWFZ010000446.1:0-4119 GCA_966673785.1 uncultured bacterium | reverse complement strand
CAAAAGTCTTTTTCGCGAAGAGCAATCTCAATCTCACTGCCTGGCGTGGCACTTTATCTTTACCAGTTGCTTTGTTAGCCTCTTAAAATCTTTCTTTTGAATCGTCCAAATTCCAAATCCGACCCTTAAGTTCAAATTCTCTGAATATCCTTTTTGCATCGTTCGTTGTCCATTTTGTCCACCGCGGGTCCAGGTGATTTCCATACCATCTTTTAGAGAACTTCCAGATTTTCTCAATGGGCTGAATGTCCCCTTTCGGAATGTTATGTCGCTTTGTCCAACTGTCCACTTGCTCTTCATTCTCAAAAACCAACATATTGCTACAAGTGTATATCACATTGTCCCAGGCATTTTTCATGGGTTTTGGAAAATGAATGAAATAGTTTTGTTCCTGAATTTCCCCGTTTACAATTTTGATTTCCACCTGTTTGGTTTCTGCACCTATTGTTGTCGTTATCTTCACATCGTCATTAAGAAGCGCGGCAATTCCCAGTGAACACCAGGCACAATTTCCCCACCACTCGCCCTTTTTGGATTTCACATAAAAGTTTGTTGGAGCTAATGAAAAAGGATGGATCACCCAAATCTCAGGCTTGTCCGGATGTAAGACTACTCCGTGGTAGTCTTGAAGGTCGTATAACTTTTTTATAACTTCTTCTGTATCGGATCTTAGCATGTCGGCAAGCTCGTCAATATTCGGTGCGAAACCATTTTCTATTATCCCCTTGATTATTTGATAGTGAAGTTCCGAATTTGTTATCATCTGATGTGATGTCTTTTGATTTACTGTTGACCGAGGTTTGTTGGTTTAAGTCGCCCTGGGCCGACTGATTATTGTCAGCATGAAATTGCCATTAAAAAGATCAGCAATAGCGGGGTGGGTTGATTTGATGCTTGTTCATTTCGTTTGAATTTTCGATTTCAGCCGGGATTCTATTTCTGCTACGCGGGCCAAAACCAGTTTCCTCAGTAGTTTGCCGGATATTGGATGCTGTGCCGTGAATCTGACAACCGTTGATGAATAATTGTAGCCTGACAAAGCCGATTTGTGATTGTGCAATACATTGCCTTCCATAATGAAGAATGATAAGTGGGTCTTCGACGAACGAAACCCAACAGCTCTTTTCCCCTTGTAATAGAAGAAGGGAACACCTCTGCTCAGGCGTTCCTCAGCCCCGGGTATCAGGCTGCGGATTTGCTTTCGGATATTTGCTAAGGCTGTTCGTTCATCCGTGGCAAGCTTGCGGAGATAATCTGAAACTTCGCTCATGCAACTAACGCTTTATAAAGTTAACGATGGCTTTTGCGATGTCGCGCGGTGGTGTGATGTGCGTGGGTGCTTGCAGCATCTGCAGGCGACTATTGGCGAGGTATTTCGCTGCATCCCGGGCAGCGGGTAATCCATATTCAGATGTCAATAAGAGTGTTGGCACCGTTACATGTTGGAGCAGTGTGGCCGGTGTGATCCCATTTCCCAGTAGGTAATAGTCGACAAGCAAGGTAGGACTGATTTCAATAGCCGTTTGTCCATCTTCTGAGGCGATAAACCCGTCAAGCTCTTCTTCGGTCATGCCGAAATCCTTCAGAAAATACCTGACGGCTCCTTTCTTATCGCCTTTGTTAATCAGTCTTTCTATTTCATGGTACTCAAGGTCGTGCTGCGCTTCTGCTGCTTCGCTATTATCATCCAGTAGCGAGAAGGGAAGGTCTGCCAGAATGAGTTGATCAATATTCAGACCTTTAGTTGCGGCCCTGATTGCGAGTGCCGCGCCAGCCGAATGACCGTATAGCGCTTTTGGCTTCTTGTCAATGGACATGAGCGTTTCCAAATCATTCAATTCCGTCTCCACGCTATGGTTGGACGAAGTGCCACTGATACCCCTGTTTCTGCGATCGTAGTTATACACTTTGAAGTACCTAGCCAATTCTGATGCTAGTGGGTGATACATGTGGTGATCGGCCAGCGACCCACCAACGATGATCAGGGAACGGCCTTCGCCCAGTTCTTCATAGGCCAGGGTTACGTTGTCGGATGAAATTACTTTTTTCATGAGCATTCATTTTTGGGCTACGGATATATCAGGATCTTCAACATATCACTTCGCTGATGAAAATGGCGGGGCTTGCATTGGCATAATTCGGAAAGTCTGAATTTTCCTGGCAAAGACTCATGTTGCAGGCAAGCAGTAGCAACAGTGTCGCGATGGATGAAGATTTCACAGGTGGATGTTTTTGTAAATTGAGTTATGAATGGCAGATATCAGGTGAATGTGCCGGCGCACGATCCGTTTTATGGAACTACGTGTATCCTCGTTTATTTTTCTGTGTAAGGTCAATTTCCATAAATTTACTTCCTTCGATTGGATTGAACCGATAGGGTTCAATTTCTTTGAAGCCCAGCTTTTGGTAGAGCCGGATCGCGGATGTCATCGAGGGCAATGTATCGAGCCGCATAAACTGGTAGTTCAGTGCTGCGGCTGTTTGAATGGCGGTAGTTAATAATTTTTCGCCCAGCCCTTGTCCTCTTACTTCCCGGCGCAGGTACATCCGTTTGAGTTCACACGTGCGGCTGTCGATTTTTTGGATGCCGAAACAACCAATGGGATGATCGTTGTGATGAGCGATGACAAACGCTCCATCGGGTTTTGCATAACGAATTGCTACGTTGTTACATTCATTTTCGAAATCCTGAAATGTCAGATCTACTCCAATGGTGGCAGCATACTCTCTCATCAGGTTTTTGGCCAGCTCAAAATCTGGTTCGGAGGTGGCTGTGGTGGTTGTGATCTGCATTTGGTTCAGTTATCTGATTGTTAGAATACTTTGTAGTGATGGAGGTTGTGGGCGGTTAACACCACGTTAGCGCTGCCTGCAGTTCATGTCCTGCAGATTCTTTTTTTAGACCCATTCCACCAGTTGGATGATTACACCATTTGGATCTTTGACCATGAAGAGTTTTTCACCCCACGCTTCTGTTTTCATCGGCAGGGCTATGGGAATGCCTGCACTCCTGAGGCGTTTTTCTTCGCTCTCGATGTGGGTGGTAACAAAGGCTAATATGGTGCCTTCGCTGGCTATGTTTCTCATGAATTCGGGCAGTACTTCAATGCCCCTTTGCAGGTAGATTACATGAATGCCTGACTGTTCATGTTGAAGGGAAGCGAAACCCTCAGCGGCCATTTTTTCAACAAAACCGAAATGAGTAACCAGGAACTGGCTGGACAGATTTACATTTTCTACGGTGAGTGATACGGCGAAAGAATTGATTTTCATGATCGTACTGTTTTGGGTTTGAACGCACAAAGTTATCGGCCTTGCCGCGTCGGGGCCGGTAGCAAATGCGACATACGTACGGGTTGATTGCGACATTGGTTTGACCTAATTTGGCTTGAAATTTTGGTGTCATGAAACACGTTTCTATACTTGTGCCCAACGGTAGCCACAGTGTTGTCAATATCATGGGGACGCAGCAAATACTACAGGTTGCCAACGAAAGGTTCGCTGAGCAGTTTGGTCGCAAACTGTTCGAGATAGATTTGGTAGGCTTTGCAGCATCATATGCGGTTGTCGCCGGCGCTGCGCAACCGATTCCCACCAAGCTGTGGACCGAAATAAGCCAAACTGACATTGTTATTCTGCCGGCGGTGTATGATGATCCGGACGATGCCGTTCGCAGAAACCAGTCTCTGCTGACGTTTTTGATAGAAAAGTATAAGGGCGGAGCCACCTTGGTGAGTATGTGTATTGGTACGTATGTGCTTGCTGCCACCGGGTTATTGAATGGTAAAGTTTGTTCTACGCACTGGCTTCATGCGACGCTGTTGAAGGAGAAGTTTCCGGGCTTGTTGGTGCGGGAGGAAAAACTGATTGCCGAACAGGCGGGTATCATTACCTGCGGTGGCGCCTACGCGTTTCCAAACCTGATCCTGTACCTCGTGGAGAAATTTGGTGGCCGGGAGTTGGCGGTATTCCTAGCCAAGATTTTCATGATCGATTTGGACAGAACCCGTCAATCGCCTTACATGATGTTTCATGGACACAAGGAACATGCGGATGAAATGATTTTGAAAGTGCAGGAATTCATTGAAAACAATTATGCTGAGAAGTTTACGGTGGAAG
>CBKWFZ010000445.1:0-4122 GCA_966673785.1 uncultured bacterium | reverse complement strand
CCCAATAACATATTTATTGCTGCTCCAAATCGAAAATCGAAGCCAAGAGGAAATCCCGCGTTAGCGGGAGTGAGTGGCGCAAGTGTTTGGTCACCGCCAAAAGCGGCGTGTAGGAAGTAGTCATCCATACCCGCCCAGAAAAGAAAGAACGTCCCGTCGGCTGCGATCGCATCGCTGATAATAGTCGACGTTCCGGGATTTGATGCAAATCGTCCGTAGAAAGGAGTGAAGCCGTCCGCGGGATTTGGATTGGCCCAATCGCCGGTAGCGTCGGAGATAAACTGACCAATTGTGACAGCGGGTACAGCAAAATTGTTGAGTTCGGTTTTACTGCCGGTGTACATAAAACCAGGATTAGCCTGGGGATTGGGCAACGCCTCAAGGTTGCCGGCAGCATAAGGCTGCGGAGTGGGACGTGGAGAAACGGTTCCTGTTGCGCAATCAGGAGTGGTGCCATACTGCAGCAGCATCCTGCCGAGAATAGGCTTCGTCATGTCGGAAAGGAATGGTTGGGTAACAAAAAGGTTCCACCCGAGTTCCGCGCCAATGTCTGGCTGATTAAATGTCGCGGGCGCACCTACGCATTCAAGCTGGTTGTGAACAATCGCCGCGAGCGAATTCGCCTGACCGCTGTCGAAGAGCGCTCCGCCCTGCACCCCGGCAACGAAAGAGTTTCCAATGGCCACGAATTTGCTGAAGTCCGCGGATCCGCTTGTCGCTCCATCGGGACAGTCCGGCGTTTCAACCACTTCAGGATCCTTAAGCTCCATCACTTCCTGGTCGCAGGCATTCAGAACCAACGCCATGGCTACCGTTAATCCGATATATCGAAAGTTTTTCATAGTCAGCTCCGTTTTATTTCATGAATTGGTCAAAGGTCAGGGATATGTAGTACTGCTGTCCGACAAACGGACCTCCAAAGTTTGTACGGTAATCGCCACCGCCAATATTCGTTCCGCCAATCTTGACCATGGTTTTGATCGACTGTACTTTGTAGTTCAGCTGCGCGTCGAATACGCCAAACTCGGGAACGATCCAGCTTCCAAAGTCAGACTGCCACAGGAACTCTTCCTGCCACCGGAAGTTTACGTTGAACCCAAGGTTCTTCGCCAGTTTTCGCGAGCTCAGCCCGATGCTGAACTTGTTCTCCGGTGTGTTGAATCCTGCGCGGAAGTTTTCATCTTCATTCTTGTTCTCTTCAAATGTTGCGCGGTTGTAGTTTCCGCTAAGCTGAAGATTGTAGGGGAGGTTATAGGTCAGGCCCACGCCGATTCCCGACGACGACACCGTTGCCGACGAGTTCACATACGGCGAGAAGATCGTTCCCGCAGGCAGTGGGTTGCCCTGGTGTTCGGTAGCCTCTTTGCTGGCTATATCCAGCGATCCGATAAAGTTCTCATAGGAGTTATGATAGTAGTTGATATCGAAAAGGAAATCGGTTCCGAACAGGCCTTTGTATCCGATCTCAAACGCGCGGAGACGCTCTGGCTCAATGTACGAAACGTTGGCCGTAACAAGGTCGGATTCATTTCCTGTTACCAGGTAGCGCTCATAGGATGCACGGGTCCATGCACCCCCGTTGTGTACACCGTAACGTGCCGCATTCGCCTCTGTGCTGCCGAGAAGAATGTTTGTTCCAACCGGGAAAAAGATGAACTGCGCCTGTGTGTCAGGATTCCGGAATCCGGTCTGGAATGACGCGCGGATGTTGTGATTGTCAGCAACGGTGTACACCGCTGAAATCCGCGGGGTAAATCGTCCTTCAAAATTTTCGTTCTTATCGTAACGGATGGAACCAGTTAGTTTCAACGCGTCAGCTATTGTTTTGGAAAGCTGTGTGTAAATACCATACTCGTTGATGGTTATGCGCTCGAAATTAGATCCATCTTCGGGATCTTCGTTGAAAATCGTTCCGTCAGAGAAAAGGCTGTACTGCCGGATATTACCACCCACCTGAACTTCTGCAAAGCTGATTTTGTCCGCAAAGTTATAATTGAACTCTCCATGATAGAGACGTGAGTTATCGATGAATTTCGCACCGGCCGGGTTCCTCTGGAAGTAATCATTGCGAACGCTTTCGAGCAGGTTGTTGTACTCGGTTGATCCTACCGCTGGTCTGTTTCGGTCGGCATATGCTCTTGCTGCTGCGTGTGCGGCAGTGGCATCTCCTCCCGTCACGCCCGGAACATAACCCTGCATAGCAAGGACATACGTCTGAACGTATTCGGGTACCCACTGAGAGGCGGAAGGACTTATCCGTTCATTGAGAATTCCGCCTAACGCAGCCATGTTATAAGAGTCACCGGCATCGGTCGCTGTCACGTATCCGCGAACAAAGAAGTTTTGTGATTTCAATTCGATTTTATGAAACTGCTGGGTGAAGTCGCGTAGCGCATACTTTTGCGATCCCTGATACACCGAGCTTCCGCCACCGTAGCGGTAGTTATATAATGCCTCGAGATTTTCTGTGATCCGGTAGTGCAGAGCCACATCGCCTTTGAGGCTGCGCGCAGCATAATCGTCGATGAGGTTACCTTCCTGCCATCCTGTCCTGCGAAGGTCAAGTGATCCGAATCCCGGCGGAAGCGCAGCCGCAGGAACGACGATCCGTGTCTCATCGCCATACAGATTTACCCCATCGAAGTTCGGTTCGCCTGTATGATTGATTCCGTCGTTCGGACGGTTAACGTCGGTCTTGTAATCATTGCCCACCCAGTCTTCCGCATCGAGCACGGAGAAATTCACCTTGAACGCAAACTTGTTGTTGAATGCTTTCGCATAACGAATGCTGAAGTTGTAATAGGGGAAGGATTCATCTTGTGCGTCGGAGCGGGTGATACCGGTCTTGAACTGAGCGCTAAGCCCCTGGTATTCGAACGGGCTTTTGCTGCGCATGATTAGGATACCGTTAAACGCGTTTGGTCCGTACAGCGCCGATGCCGCTCCCGGTACAAGTTCCATGCTTTCCGCGTCGAGCTCACCGATACCTACGATGTTTCCTGTCGGGAAGTTGAGTAGCGGAGCCTGCGTGTCTATACCGTCAACTAACTGAACGAAGCGCACATTCGCGATCGTTGCAAATCCGCGCGTGTTGATCTGCGGAAAATTCAAACTGCTTGAGGTGAACTGAACACCCTTCACATTGGCGAGAGCGTCATAAAAATCGGGAGCAGGAGTTTGCTGAATACCCAGAACGTCGATCTTCTCAACGGTGACCGGCGACTGAAGAATGTTCTCTTCAACGCGCGACGCCGAGACTACGACCTCCTGGCCTAACATCGTGCCTTCCTCAAGCTTCACCGATAGACCTGTTGTATTTGCGTCACTTATTTCGACTTCCTGTGTCTGATAGCCCACGTAGGAAAAGACAAGTGTAAACGGTGGGGCATCGGAAGTCTTCAGACTGAATGACCCGTTGGCGGAAGAGATCGTTCCCTGCAATTTGCCTTTGATTACAATGTTCACTCCGGGAACCGGATCGCCGGTAGTCGCGTCAGTCACTGTTCCCGAAATCGAGGTTTGGGCAAACGCAGCGGCTGAGAAAAACGACAAAAAGAGTGACCAAAAGCAACTCCTGTAAAAGTTCTTCATAAAGCTGAGTGGTTTGGTTAATTAGTTGGGTCTACCGCGATAAAAATGTTATGCATACCGAGTATTCCTTAACGAAAAGTACAAAAATTTTTAAATAAACAAACGTTTGTGGCGACCCTATTGGCGTTTTTTTGTCCACGCCGAGGCTGGGGGGTTGGATGGTGGACCAGCCTTTTGTATGTTAATTAGTCTTCCGGATTTGTCAGACCCTTCTTCCGGATTTGTCAGACCCTGACGGAGCCTTCGTCTTAGAATGGGTCTTTTTCAATGCAATGTCGCAATCGAGTAAAGGGCCGCAATGCATCGTCGTTCACTCTTCGACGTGTATACGTTGCCTAAGTAATATTGCGCAGGTGGCGCGCCGGAGCCAGGCGGTGATATTCCGGTCCGGCAGTCGCTAACCGGGTTATCACTGGAAAGACACCGCCTTATCGCCCGGATATGTACGGGGTAGTATTACTTAAGCAACGCTTAAAGAACGCCTTGGCAATACTGAAGAATAGCTTCGTGATAACTATTTTTTGCGATCCG
>CBKWFZ010000444.1:0-4128 GCA_966673785.1 uncultured bacterium | reverse complement strand
TTCCGAAATTGTAATTATCGTTGAAACATCCGGTTTTGAATATTGACATGAATTCTGAAGTATGTGCAGGAACAACAGCCGCAGATGTGATGCGGAGCCTTCAACGACGGGCAGTTCTGCCGTGCTCACAATAGTGCCGGGAAACCTGCCTTTAAGCTCTTCGACTACGTCGCCGACGACTTCCTGAAGATCGACCTTTTCAGTGGCGTCGAAGGTGTCCGTGCTTCTTGTAAACATCAGGAGGGTTTGAAGGCGTTCGCGCATGTCCGTGGCCACCTTGCTGATCTTTGCAAAATAGTCCTGTGGCGTTATGCTTTTCTTTTCGGGCAGCGCCGATCCCATGTCGCTGAACATTTGAATCTTGCGAAGCGGCTCCTGAAGGTCGTGGCTTGTCACATAGGCATACTGTTGCAATTCATCGTTGATCACCTTCAGCTGGTTGATCTTGTAGGTGAGTTTTTGTTGAAAACGTCGCTCCGCGGTAAAGTCGTAGATTGAGACCAGTAAACCTTCATGAAGCGGAATTACGGTAGCATGAAGCCACTTGCGCTCCTGACTATGATCAAGGTATCCCTCGAGGGTTTTGCTGATTTTGTTGCGGTAAACATCATCGAAAACCTGTCTCACCTCAGGCAGTATGGCAGCGGGAATAAGTGATGCGAGTGTAAGCGATTGCCATTTCCCGATACCCAGGAGACGGGACCCGGCATCATTACAGTACGTGATTACGTAATCCCTGACAAGTCCGTCATCAGGTTTGGGTACAAAGCTAACGATCCCGTTATTGGTTGTCTCCAGCAGCGTCTGATTAAACCCTTCCGCCTTTCGTCGCTGGCGAAGAAAGCTGAACGAGTAAACTGTTGCAATGGTGATAAGTGTCCCTGCAAGCGCCAGCATCCAGAATAACCACCGGTCGAGAAGGGCTGTCGATTCCTCAAGCCGTGTCTTCCTGTGTTCAAGCTTCAGGTCGGCAGTTACCAGCGATTCAACCAAAAGACCTTTGAGTTTCCTGCGAAACTCCTCGCGCTGGCCCGGCGCAAAAACGGTGTCGGGTCGTTCGGCAAGTCGCTGAAAGTTCCGCACTTCTTTTCTTAATGAATCAATGCGAAGACGATCTTCCTGATACAGGACAAGGGATTTAAGCTTCTCAGTCGCAAACAGAATGCTGTCATAAGCGGTGTCGGGTGACATATACAAATCCATCACCACCTCGTTCCCGCTCCGGTCGTTGTTCAGCCAGAAGTGCAGAAGCGCGTCAAGTCGCTGCAACTTCACGACTACCTGACTCATCCGGTTTACCTCGTCGATAAAAACCTTCATGTCCTTGTAGCTCGAGCGGTACAGATGTAGCATCAGACCAATGAGCACAAAAACGGAGGCATAGATAAAAAAAAGCCTTTTGTTCATAGAAAGGTTATCGAATGAACCCGAAATATCCGGGTCGACTAAACCGGTAGCTTTAGCAGATTGCCCAGCGTTTCACACAGCGCATCAAAGCTGTTGGGTTTTTCGATCACATCGGTGGCGCCCAATTGCAGGCACCTGGACCTGATTCTTTTGTCGACAGAAGTCGTGTACACGATTACAGAAACTGCCGCAAGTCTATCGACACTCCTGAAAGCTTCAAGGACCTCAACGCCGTTCATGCGCGGCATATTGAGATCAAGGAACACTATTCCCGGAACGACTCGTGATTTCGACAACGCATCGATCGCCTCTTCACCGCTTTCAAAACCTTTCACAGAAATCGTATCATCAACAACAGCGCATGCGGTCCTGAAGATTTCATGATCGTCCAGATCGTCATCAACCAGCACAACAGTTTTCACAAATTGCATAGGGTATTTTCACTTTCAAAATACCGATTTTTATCATGCATTCTAATCACTTCTCCGGATATGGATTCCGGGAAGACGAAAACAGGCATCTTTCCTTCTGTAAGAGAGTTTAAAAGTCGGTGAACGTAACGAACGATGCTGTCAATCCCGGGTGATACGGGCCGCATAGCCTCCACCGGGTGCGAGTGGCAACGTGAGTTTCGATGCAGCAGTCACGCTGATTTTTTGGGTTGAGAAGTCATGTGCGTTGCGATGGGCATTCACACCATCCATGAATATCTCCGCCGTATAATTTCCAGGTGGAAGGAACGAAAGTTCGATTTCCAGTGTGCGTTTATCCCAATTCGTGAGCGCCCCGAGATACCAGGTATTCCCACTTTGTCTCGCGATCACAATATGTTCAGCCACCTTTCCGGAGAGCGCAACTGTCTTCTCCCAAACGGTCGGTACGGCGCTGATGAAGCTCGTCATCTCGGGTTCATCACGGTAGTTCGACGGTGTATCCGACAACATAGTAAGCGGAGCTTCGAAGATGACATATTCTGCTAACTGCCGGCATCGCGTTCCCTGACTCATCGGCTCACTGAATACCGGCCTGTAACTTCCACGTGTCGCGTTGCGGGTAGCCCCCTGGGTATAATCCATCGGACCAGCCATCATGCGGATGAAAGGGATCGTTACATCGTATGTAACCTGATCTACCGTTGGTGGTTGCCATTTCATCTGCTCAAGACCATGGACTCCTTCGTAGTTGATCACGTTAGGATATGTCCGATTGAGTCCGGTGGGCTTGTAGGCGCCGTGAAAATCCAGGAGCAGCTTGTGACGGGCTGCGGTTTGCGCCGCGGTGTAGTAGAAATTGACCATCTCCTGATCGTCGCGATCCATGAAGTCTACCTTGAATCCCTTCACGCCCATAGCGGCATAGTGGCGGCAAATGTTTTCCATGTCGGGAGCAAACGCGTTGTAACCAGCCCAAAGGATGATGTCGACATTCTTCGAGTCCGCATAATTTATGATTTCCCTGAGATCTATCTCCGGTACAATTTGCATCAGGTCCGCCTTAAGATTTACGGCCCAACCTTCATCAAGTATAACGTATTCGATCTTGTTCTCGGATGCAAAGTCGATGTAGTGTTTATAGGTTTCGGTATTTACCCCAGCGACAAAATCTACACCTCTGATATTCCAGTCATTCCACCAGTCCCACGCAACCTTTCCGGGGCGGATCCAGGACACGTCGCTTAGCCGCGATGGTGACGCAAGCTTGTAAACAAGGTCGCTGTCGGCAAGTTCCTTGTCTTCGGCAGCAACCTGGAGCACGCGCCACGGAAAACTGCGGGGTCCGTTTACGCGCGCAATGTATTCCTCCCTTTCTCTCACAATTTGTTGCAACTGGTTATGACCACCCTTTTCGGCGCGCTTCGGATACGCCGCAAAGTATCCACTCAGCGTCTTGCCACCGTCGACGTTGCGAACATACATCCCGGGGTAGTCCTCCAGGTCAGATTCGGTTATGCAAACCTTTTTACCGGAACCGGTTTCGATCAGGACAGGCAGAAAGGCCAGACGGTGCTTATCCATTTCGCCGAGCGTTGTATAGGTATACGTATTCTCAAATGAATTAAACAGCTGTTCTTCAATTGTGGCTCCTTCTTCTTTATTTACGTACGGAAAGTATCCCTTGTAGTTCCCCGGAAAGGAAAATGAAGCTTCCTCACTTACAACCTGAAACGGCTTCTTCTTATTTGATACGAACCTGTAGGCCACCCCCTCATTATAGGCGCGAAAGATTACCTGAAAATCCCCTCGGAAGGTGAGGACAAGCTCATTGTATTCATCGGAGATTGTATCGCGTTTGTAAAAGTGCGCATCGATAGCGTTGCGGACACTGTTTTGTTTTGACTTTCTGAGCACAGGACGTTCACCGAACGTAGTACCATCCGACAACTTCATGCTGATCGCCGAGGGTCCGATGACCGGATCACCGCCGTGTCTGATTGCGTATGTCAGCTTTTCTCCGGTTTCAATACTTGTTTCCAGCCTTCCGTCAGGAGACTTGAGCGTAACAGAGCGGCTTTGAGCAGAAACGGTAAGCGTCAGGGCAACCAATAAAGCCGCGACAAGATAGGTGATAGGTGTCGGTTTCATAGAGATGCAATATCGCAGCCTGCCGGAAAAAACCAAATGCAGACCATCATGGCCTTACCGGGCATATGTTTTTGACGCTCTCCGGAAAAATGAAAGATTATGGCAGAAAAAGAAAACGACAAGGACGACGACAAAAAGA
>CBKWFZ010000443.1:0-4135 GCA_966673785.1 uncultured bacterium | reverse complement strand
GACGAGAAACAACAGCGTAACGGCGACCATGATCAGGCTGAACCAGAACATGTTCTTCTGTGCGTCACCGAGTGTTTTACACGTCAGGTTTTTTTGCATGATCTCCTGATCCATGCCGGTCATCGTAATGGCAATGAACGCACCGCCGAGAAACTGCTTCCAGAAATATCCGCGGGAACCGGGGTCATCGAAAAAGAACATTTTTGAGAACCCGCTTTCATCGACCACACGCGGAAGATCTGACAGGCTCCAGCCGAGGGATGCAGAGATCTGCCACACGGCAATGCACACCGCAGATACGAGGAACAGCGTTTGAAACGTGTCGGTCCATACAATTGTCTTGATCCCCCCTTTGTACGTGTATATCCAGATCAAAATAATAGTTGTTGCCACCGTAACAAAAAAAGGCACATGCCACGCACGAAACAGAAACAGATCCAGCACAGTTGCGGCCAGGTAAAGGCGCAACGCTGAGCCCAGCGTACGGGAGATCATGAAAAAGAAGGCGCCGGTCTTGTACGACCAGAAGTTAAATCGCTGTTCGAGATACGTGTATATGGAAACCAGATGAAGTCTGTAATATAACGGCATCAGTACCCCCATGATAAACCAATAGCCGACCAGGTATCCCAGCACGATCTGAAAATAGCCGAAGTCGGTCTTTCCGACATTTCCCGGAACCGAAATAAATGTGACGCCCGATAACGACGCCCCTATCATACCGAATGCCACCAGATACCAGGGCGATTGCCGGTTTGCCGTGAAGAATGTCGTTGTATCCGCTCCGCGGGATGTCAGATATGAAATGGCGATGAGTACGCCAAAGTACAGCACCATGATCGTGATGACGAGAACAGGACTCATTGATATCGGATTAAGCAGGCAAACAATCAGGAATTTGCATGAAATCCAAATACAGGAACATTTTCCGTGTTTTTTAAATTACTACCTTTGTACAAAATGTCACTTATGCTGAATAGCTATCAGGAACAAGAGGCGGTGGATGTATTGGAAGCGGTGGAAACAACCGACCTGATGGATCTGGTGGTGTTTAACGATGACGTTAACACGTTCGACCACGTCATTGAAACGTTGATCCGCGTTTGTGAACACACTCCCGAGCAGGCCGAACAATGCACACTGATCATCCACTACAAAGGCAAATGCACGGTAAAGACCGGTACGTTCGATTTTCTGCGACCTATGCGGGAAGCAATCTGTGAAGTTGGAATTGACGCCCGGATTATCTAAAGGTCCAGCACGTGGAATATCCCTCCAGGCTTATTGAAGACGCGGTGAACGAAGTCGCCAAACTTCCCGGAATCGGCAAGAAAACGGCGCTACGGCTCGTGCTGCATTTGATTCGTGAAAAAGAAGACACAACGATTCGCCTGGCCGACGCGCTGCAAAAGCTCCGGAGTAACATCAGATTTTGCGCGGTATGCCACAATATTTCCGATGCCGAGGTTTGCGCGATATGCAGCGGCTCACGACGCGATCATAGCCTGATCTGCGTGGTTGAAGAAACAAGAGACGTCATGGCGATTGAAAATACGGCCCAGTTCAACGGTCTCTATCACGTGCTCGGAGGGGTAATCTCTCCAATGAATGGCGTCGGACCCGCTGATCTGAAAATCGAATCGCTTGTCGCGCGGTTGTCGTCGCCGGATTGCAGCGCGCGCGAAGTTATCCTCGCCCTGAGCCCTACCATGGAAGGCGATACAACGGCCTTCTACAGAAACAAACGTGTTCGCGATCTGAATATCAAGGTTAGTGTGATCGCCCGCGGGGTACCCGTAGGCGGCGATCTTGAGTATGCTGATGAGATCACTCTGGGTCGCAGCATTCTTGGCCGCACCTTGTTTGCGTAAGACTGCTTTGTCCTCCTCCTTCTTTTAAAAATTCTCTAAACGTTCAGGCATTTCTTCCAACATTAATGCTTTTCTTTGCTCGCTTTTCAAAAAACAACCATGACAAAACTTTCAAACCGGATTGAAGCCATACAGGAATCAGCAACGCTGGCGATGGCGGCAAAGGCCAGGGAATTCAAGGCAAAAGGTATCGACGTAATTGGACTTAGTCTCGGCGAGCCGGACTTCAAGACACCCAAACATATTTGTGAAGCAGCAAAAAAAGCAATCGACGAAGGAAAGTACTTTGCTTATCCTCCCGTCGCAGGTTATCAGGATCTGCGCGAGGCGATCGCCGCAAAGTATCAGAAGGAGAACAACGTTCCGTATAAAGCCGAAAACATCGTGGTTTCAAACGGCGCGAAGCAGTCGATTGCCAACGCATTCCTCGCGCTGCTTAACCCCGGCGATGAAGTGATCGTGTTCTCGCCTTACTGGGTGAGCTACGATGCACTTGTAAGGCTGACGGAAGCGGTTCCTGTCATGATAAAGGGAACGATTGAAAACGATTTTAAGGTAACGGCCAAACAGCTTGAAGCGGCTATCACACCGAAGACGAAGGCGCTGATCTTTTCTTCGCCCTGCAATCCCACTGGTTCTGTTTTCTCCCGGAAGGAGTTGCAGGCGATTGCAGAAGTGCTGCAAAAGTACCCGGACATTATCGTGGTCGCTGATGAGATCTATGAACATATCAATTTCACAGGTGAGCAGGTGAGCATCGCATCTTTCCCCGGGATGTTTGAGCGCACCATTACCGTGAACGGATTTGCCAAAGGATTTGCAATGACTGGCTGGCGGGTAGGATACATAGCCGCTCCTAAATGGATTGCCGATGGCTGCAACAAAGTTCAGGGTCAGCTTACTTCGGCAAACTGCTCTATCGCCCAGCGTGCGGCGCTTGCGGCAATTACCGGCGACCTGACACCAACGCTTGAGATGGTCAGGGAATACAAGAACCGCCGTGAGATCGTTTATAAGCTACTAAAAGATATCCCGGGTGTAAAAGCTAACTATCCGGAGGGGGCATTTTACTTCTTCCCTGATGTCAGCGCTTACTTCGGAAAGTCAGACGGCACCAGAACGATTCAAAATGCGGACGACCTGTGCCTGTATATGCTGGAAAAAGCGCAGGTGTCGCTTGTACCTGGCGGAGCGTTCGGCGATGAGAACTGCGTCCGTCTGAGCTATGCCGCTTCTGAGAAAGACCTCAACGAAGCTTTGAAACGAATGAAAGACGCATTCCTGGCGTTGAAATAACCGAACGGACGATACGTATTTCAGCCGGCCACAAGGCCGGCTTTTTTTATGCATGATTTTCAGGAATTAATTGATGCGAATTTGCCTTTATAACAGGAACTTAGAGACAAATACGGCGGGCCAGGTATTCCGTATCATGGTCGATCTATACGAATGTTTACCGCTGTAAAATTTTCTTAATCGGTTTTATTTTGAACGGCTTCGCGATAATGATGAATTTGCCAGCTTGAAAGTTCTTGAAGAAATACCTCGGATCTACAAACGGGCCTATCTGGTGCTATGCCTGTGGTTTGCTGTGAACTATGCAGTCGGGACGCTGATTGAATGGCGCCTGGAAAATCCGCATACGTATATCTTCTGGAACGCGCTATACCTTTTTGAAGCCCTGTGCCTTCTCATCATCGGAATTTTTTTCTACTCCAATTTCCTTTTCCGCTTCAGCGTTTATGTTCAGGTTGCCGGCCACTTCATAGGCGCGATGACCCACTTTTTCATTATGGGATCGCTCTCATACTATCTTGAGGATTACGTTGAGGGATGGATTGGCGTGGACCTTTGGAAAAATCACCTTTTCGGTTTGCTGAAATGGGAAGGACTTCATTTCCACGACCAGTATATCATTACTGTCGGTGTTTATTATGTGATCCGCTATTTCCAAGGTCTGCAGAACAAAGACCAGGAGAAAAGTGAACTTCATCTGAAGAATCGCGAGATGCAGATCTCGCTGTTGAAATCGCAGATCAATCCGCACTTTCTCTTCAATACATTGAATTCGATCAATACGCTTATCGGATCCAGCAAAGAACAGGCGCGTAAGGTAATAACCCAGCTGTCTGACATCTTCCGCTATGCGCTTGAGTCGCATGGCGACCAGATGGTTAAGCTGCTTCACGAACTTGACTTTATCGACAACTACATCCGGATCCAGCAGGTGCGTTTCGGAGACCGGCTGAAATTCGTCAAGCAAG
>CBKWFZ010000442.1:0-4138 GCA_966673785.1 uncultured bacterium | reverse complement strand
ATGTCCCTCAGCCTGGAGCTTCAGTCCGCCGGGCGTATCGGTAATACCCTTACCCCCATCGTTGCCACCGTCGATGCCAGAGTTCGGACCACCCCACACCTGATTGATGATCTGGTTCGTGTGAACCTCCTTACCGTTGAAGTAAACCGTCACCATCGCTTTCTCGACCAGCTTGCCGTCCTTGAATCGCGCAGCGCGAAAGATGATGTCGTACGCGTTCCACTTCCCGAGACCGTTATACGCATAGTAGGGCGACTTGCTTTCATTGATCACCGCACCGAGACCATGCGTCGTGCTGTCTCCATCGAGTACCTGGATCTCGTACCGGTTCTGCAGATACACGCCGCTGTTCCCACCGGGATTCACGATCAAAAATTCAACGTGAGCGCGGAAGTCACGGAACGCTTTCTTCGTTACGATGTCTGCAGCGCCGTAAAGTCCGCCGGCACCGGCCGGGTCGTTCGAACTCATAACGGTCCCCTTACCTGCCGGATCTTTTACGATCTCCCATTTGATCGGTAAGGTGGCTTTCAGTCGCGGACCGTTCCAGTAGGTCCACTTTTCATCCAGCATCTTGCGTGTGCCATCGAAATACACCTCGGCACCTTTTATTGGCTTGGCACCGACACCCATGTTCTTCTGCGCTACGGCCGTAACAGTAATAAACGCAGCGATGAACAATACAGAAACTGATAAAACGCTTTTCATAAGAATCATAATTTAAATGCCTGCCGTGCAAGAAGCTTCCACGCACCGCCAACGTGGGTCCATACGAGCATCACGCCAAGGTTAACCGTACCCGGGTCTTTCCCTTTGTCATGGGTCTGTCCCGATAGCTTATGCCTTACAATCGCAACGTCGCCGCTGACTTGTATTGTCTGGTCGGACAGCGTGATGGCTGTAAAATCCGAGTCCTTGTTCAGCAAGGCCTGCATGAATGCGTTTCGGTCTTCGATCTTGCCGCTGGAATGTCCGTAGCTCAGATTGGCGTGGGTGATCTTTTCAAGTGACGCCTTGTCGGGATCAACCATTGCTTTCCGCAACGACTCGACGGCGGCGGCGACTTCTTTTTCAGAAGCGGATTGCGCAAATGAAAGTGAGGACACCATGATCAGGAGGGTGAGGATTGAAAGGGAGGTTCGCATAAGAGTTTCAAGTTTCAGGAGTTTCAAGTTTCAAGAGGTTCGGGTTCAGATACGAAAAATATCGGGTGCACGTACCAACGTGAAATGCATAGATTTTGGCTTACGTTGGGATAATTTCAAATTTGCAATTTTTAATTGGTTACGTGTACGACTTATGTGCGGCGGTTCCCTGAAGGGTAAGGGGCGCGCGTTGGGAATGTGCAAAGAGTTTCAAGTTTCAGGAGTTTCAAGTTTCAAGGAAGAGTGTTTCAAGTTAAATGTAGCACTTCTGTTTCAAAACATCAACGTGCGGCGGACCCATGTAGGGAATTAGGGGTGCACGTGGATGAAGAAGTTTCAAGTTTCAAGGGCTTCAGGTTTCAGGAACGAAGCGTATAGGGTCCAATTGTCAATGTGAAGTGCATCGATTTGGCTTTCATTAGATAATTTCAAATTTGCAATTTCCAATTTGGTGATGTGTACGTTTCTGTGCGGCTGTTCCCCCGATGGGGGTAAGGGGTGCGCGTGGGGAATGTGCACAAGTAAGTTTCAAGAGTTTCAAGTTTCAAGTTACGTATCACTATACTAAAAGCGATTGAACGTAACTTATGCAGTTCGTTCAACCTTTAATGGTTGGAAATACACCAACGCAGAGGCACAGAGTCGCGGGGTTTCGCAGGGAATACCGGCGCACCACCTTCAATTGTAATCTCCGCGTTCCTCCGCGTCGAGGCGTCCCCCTGGCTGCCTGCCGAAGTCTACAAAGGCAGGCGTTGGTGTATTCTGTATTTAATATAGCAAGATCCGTGTACAAACCCGTTCTGCCTAATCCAGCTTAACGCGGTGCATCTTTGGAACCAAAAAGTGCATGATCAGCCACGCTAGCAGATACGCGGACCCGCAGACGAAGAACATGATGTAATAGCCGGTCTGAATGCTTCCCAATGCGTCGTAGTGGTCAAGCAGAATGCCGGCAGCCTTCGCAATGAGCATCCCACCGACGGCGCCAGCCATACCACCAATGCCGACGATCGATCCGACGGCGCGCTTTGGAAACATGTCGGATGCCGTAGTGAATATGTTCGCCGACCACGCCTGGTGAGCCGAGGTCGCAATTCCAATACTAATGACCGCAAGCCACGGATCAATTGAACCCAATGCCTGCGCTGTCACAACGGGTACGGCAATGACTGCAAATACCAGCATCGCCGTCTTCCGCGCCTTATAGGCAGGCCAGCCGATCTTCATGAAGTAACCCGACAGCCATCCGCCGAAAATGCTTCCAAAGGTCGACATGCAATACACCACAGCAACCGGAACCGCTAATTCGGTTTTCTGCATTCCGTATTCTTTCGAAAGAAACGACGGCAACCAGAAGAGGTAAAACCACCACACCGGATCAGTGAAAAACTTTCCGAAGACAAAAGACCATGTCTGCCGGTATGTGAGCAACTTAAACCAGCTAACCTGTTTGTACTCGCCAGTAACATCCTCCTTCTCGTCAACGTCGCTCTGGATATAATCGAGTTCCGCCGGGGTAACGCGCGGATGTTTCGCGGGGCTTTCATAGCTCGCAAACCAGAATATCAACCAAACAAACCCAATGAGACCTGTGATGATAAACGCCCATTCCCAGCCCAGTTTGGCTCCGATTAACGGAACCGTCAACGGCGCAATGATGGCTCCGACGTTGGCGCCGGAGTTAAATATTCCGGTTGCAAAGGCGCGTTCCTTTTTGGGAAACCATTCCGCGGTAGTCTTGATCGCCGCGGGAAAGTTTCCGGCCTCACTTACGCCGAGCAAAGCCCGCGCCGCGCCGAATCCAAATGTGCTACGCGCAAATGCATGCACAACCGCCGCGATACTCCATATCGTCAACGCCAGCGCATAACCGATCTTCGTTCCTACCTTGTCGATGAACCAGCCTGCCCCGAGCATTCCGATCGCGTACGCGAACTGGAAAGCGACAACGATGTTGGCATAGTCGCTTTCACTCCAGTTGAATATAGGCTGGAGGTAATCGTCTTTGAGGAGACTGATGACCTGGCGGTCCAGGTAATTGATCGTCGTTGCGAAGAAAACGAGGGCACAGATTCTCCAGCGATACTTACCGATTTGTTGGTTGACGGAAACTTGGCTTTGCACGTCTCTTGTAGGGTTTGGTTTAGACTTCATTTTAAGCGCGCCGTCACGGTCGCGCTACCAGTTCTTTGCTTGTTGTTGATCGCACCGCTCTCGCCACAGCCTCTTCACAGGTGTCTCCGACACTTAGGACGAGATTTGCATCCCTTCTCCCCTACAGGCGCTGATCCGGAATGGTACAAGTTCACATTTTTTCCGTAAACTGCATTTTAAAAATTCCCAAAGTCCGTATATTGTGCAATCGATTGCGCAATATACGCGTTTTACCCATATGTCAAACACTTTTTTGAAAATTCATCCCGCCGACAACGTGCTTGTCGCCCTTACCGATCTTGCCGCCGGAACCGAGATTCGTTACAATGGCTCCTCCTTTTCCCTTACTCAGGATATCCCCGCCAAGCACAAGTTCGTCATAAATGATATGGAACCCGATTCCAGCATCATTATGTACGGAATCCTCGTCGGCAAAGCGGTAAGCGCCATACCCAGAGGAAGCGCCATCAGTACCCAAAATGTCAAACACGAGGCGTCATCCTTCGGTGAGGGAAAGTCGGCTTTCGAATGGAAAGCACCGGACGTATCCAGGTGGAAGAACCGCACCTTCGATGGCTACCACCGCGCGGACGGACAGGTTGGAACCGCGAATTACTGGCTCGTCGTGCCGCTTGTGTTCTGCGAAAACAGAAATATCAATGTGCTCAAGAACGCGTTCGAAGAAGCACGTGGCGTCCGCAAACAGGATAGCTACAAAAAGTACGTACAACAACTCGTATCATTATATAAGAATGGAAACGTAAGCGGTATCGCAAACGTACAAACCGGAACTCCGCAATCCGAAAAAAGTGAACGCATTTTCAAAAACATCGACGGCA
>CBKWFZ010000441.1:0-4139 GCA_966673785.1 uncultured bacterium | reverse complement strand
TACAGAACGGGAGTCGTTGCGGATATCCCGCTCGTTGACTCTGCAGGATTTACGCGTCGTATTCCGGTGAACCTCTCCACGCAGGATGCTTACGGTCTTGAGGTCAACTTGTCCTGGAATCCCGTACGCGTCTGGCGCCTGAACGGGAACGGTAACTTTTATCGTGCGATCACCGAAGGCACATACAACGACGAAAGCTACTTTGCCGACACGTACACCTGGACCAGCCGCGTAACTTCACGGATCACATTCTTCGACAAGTGGGATTTCCAGACCGGTTTCAATTATCGGGCGCCGCGCGAAACCCCGCAGGGCCGCGACAAGGCAATGTATCATATGGACCTCGGTTTATCCCGCGATCTGATGAAAGGAAACGCAACCATCACGGCATCTGTCCGCGACGTCTTCAATTCCCGGCGATTCCGCGGAATTATCGAGCGCGTATCGCCCGAAGAAATCTATTATTCGGAGCGCGAGTTCCAGTGGCGCGTACGACAGTTCCTGGTCACATTCACATACCGCCTGAATATGAAGAAGGAACAACGGCGCGGCGAAGGTGGCGAGAACGGCGAACCTGAATTTGACCAGATGGGTGACGACTAGCAGTTACTCCTTTCCATTTTTAACTCCCGCACAAGGCCGCCGTTATGACATACGAAGAAATAGTCGCCGTCGATGTAGCGAAGTGGAAAACTGAGATGCGGAAACCTCCCTCCCTGCTGAACGGACTTTCGAAAGATCTGCAAGACCGCATCAACAGGGCAATCCCGGAGAAGGTACATCAGGCTATCACGATGGCAATCAAACAAATGGTGCGTGGCGTGATTTTGGGAGCCGAAATGGGAAACCCGGTGCTGCCCGCAGGCTTGCATCTCGAAGTTCGCGAGTCCATGGTCCGCGATCGCATCAGATTTTATCGCAACACCGCTGCAGCGGAGGGTGCCGTCACCGGCGCGGGCGGATTTTTTCTTGGCCTGGCGGACTTCCCGCTCTGGCTTGGACTAAAGATGAAAATGATGTATGAAATCGCTTCCCTGTACGGCGCAAACATTCGCGACTATAAGGAACGGGTATATCTGCTGCATATCTTTCAACTGACATTCTCAAGTCAGAAGAACCGCAACGCGGTTTTCAGGATCATGGAAGACTGGGAAAAGCAACGCGACCTCCTTCCGAATGATATCCACGATTTCAATTGGCGTACATTTCAGCAGGAGTACCGGGACTATATTGATCTCGCGAAACTGTTTCAACTTATCCCCGGCATAGGAGCCGTTGTAGGAGCATATGTAAACCATCGTTTAACGGATAGGCTGGGCGCAAACGCCATGAACGCCTATCGCATGCGTTGGGGTCGCCTCGGTGAACGACCGTCACCCGTCCTCCCCTGATACTTAGTTGAACCCCTGGCGCCGCATTTCTTCGGCGAGCCATACAGGTTCTTCCGGAGTTGTGTTGTACAAAAACTCCGCGATTTCATGGAGGCGGGCGGAATCGAGAGCCATCGCCGGCATCAGTCCGAAACGCCGGTACGCACCAAACATAATGACCTTATCCACGTCAGGATGAGTTACAAAGTCTGTGATCGCCTGGCGAAAGCGTTGCTTATCGGGATAGCGCTGGCGATACCGGTCGCGTACGACGCGCAATGGTGGCGCCAGGATCGCGTCGTGTGAGGCAGCAGACGGATTATGGCATCCGTGACAAAAAATGCGTACCACTTCCGGATCTTTAACGGCTACTTCGCTGGATAAAAAACCAGCTTCCAGAGAACGGTCAGCCGAAGGACGGTTGCAACCCATAAACAGCGACAAAGGGATAAGCAGACAGGCGTATTTCATAAATGAGATTTCCGTCAAATACGGATCGACCTCTGGCTCTTTCAATGATTGCGCTCACCGCAGGCCAACATTTCCGTCGGTCGGGCAGCCCCGCACATTAGCATGACTTTTTAGCTATCTGGTTAAGACCAAAATTCATGTATATGAGAAAAATCACAGTCAACCCTTTGTCTGGCTTAATCACGTTTCTGGGTGTCATTCTTCTTATTGCCTCCTGCAACAAACCGCCCAAAGGCGATGAAGCACAGATCAGCGAAAGCCGGGAAGCGGCCACCGGCGACGGAATGACGTTCGTCGTGGACACGGCCAATTCGAAGATCAGATTTACCGGCCATGGCGTAGGCAAGAACCATCCCGGAAACTTCAGGCTCTCCTCCGGCGAAGTAATGGTCAAAAATAACGAGATTACCGGAGGCAATTTTGTGATTGACATCACCTCGCTAACGGTCGAACAGCAGGACGAGATGATTCAGCAAAAGCTGAAACCACATTTATTAAGCGGTGACTTTTTTGACGCGGAAAAGTTTGGTGAAGCCCGGTTTGAGATCACTGGCGTGAAACCCTACGAGCCGGGTCAGCAGGACTCATCCATTGTGGAAGGAGCAAATTTCTACGTGAGCGGAAACTTCCGGCTGAAAGATGTGACCAAGAACATAACATTTCCGGCACGCATTGATCTGGACGACAATACGCTGAAGGGTAAAGCTAACTTTGACATTGATCGTACCGACTGGCGTATGAACTACGGCAACGACAAAACACTGGGAGACAAATTCATCTCGGAAACCGTGAACATCGAACTGAGCCTTGAGGCAAAACGAAACAACGCAATCTGATTACGTGAAAAAAGAAACGGAACCTGAGATCAGGATCATTCAGCCAGGCTCGTCATACCGGCAACGGGACGAGGATGCGCTTCGCGGCGTGGAACAGATTGCGCGTCTGCTCGACTCGCGTTTTATTATCCCGGGCACTAACATACGCTTCGGCCTCGATCCGATCCTCAGCCTGTTTCCCGTTCTGGGCGACTTCATGACGTTCCTGATTTCAAGCGCGCTGATCTATACGATGTACAACCACGGCGCCAGCAGGAAGGTGGTCATAAAAATGATGTTGAACGCAACCCTCGATACGGTAATCGGCACCGTCCCTATTGTCGGGACGGTCTTCGATGTTTTCTACCGCGCCAACGACAGGAATGTGAGGCTGCTTAAGGAGCACTACTTTGAAGGAAAGCACCAGGGTTCCGGCAACGGCATTCTGATAATTGTCGCCATCGTTTGCCTTATCGTGATCGCTGCCGCCGTGTACGGGATCTATAAGTTCTTTGAATGGGTGTTCTGAACAAGTCGAGGTTAAAAAAATCAGCCTGACTTTCGCCAGGCTGATTCCGCAAACAAAAAAATGCCTTATCTTCTTAGCGTTGGATCACGATCTTACGTGTTTCGATGTTGATCCCCTGATTCATGACCGAGAAAATGTACATGCCTGATTGGCGGAAGACGGAGCCGTACGTATCCGCACTCCATTTGCCTGAATAGAGACGTGCACCGGATTGGTTGTAAACCACGACTTGTTTGTCATTCCAATACGGGTTTGCATCATCTGACAGGTCGACCACGTCTTCGCGGACCAGCACCTCGTCAAGCGTGTTACCGATTCTGAGTGAAGAACTGCTTGTGCTTACCTCTCTGACCGAAATCCCTACCTTGTCTTCGTGAATTGCACCATTGTTATCCTTAACGGTAAGTTTAAAGACATAAAAACCTGTCACCGTCATTCCCGTTACCGTCAGCTTGTTGGTGGATGCACCACTGATCGTGGCCTTGAGAGGTCCTGAGATCTGTTTCCAAAAGTACGAAACGATGTAGCCGTCCGGGTCGGTCCCTGTCCCGGTAAGGGTAGTTGAAGTCTGGGGAAGATAGATAAATACATCCTTGCCGGCGTATGCAACCGGAGCAATGTTCGCCGTTGCCGCCTTGACTGTTACAACAACCTGATCTTTACCTGTTGCGCCGACATCATCGGTGACTTCGAGCTGCATGGTGTAGGTCCCCGCCGAGGTTAACCCATTCAATGTCACCTTTGCCGACGTCGCTCCGGATAACGTAGGCACTACTGGTCCGGAAACGAATGACCAACGATACGCAGCGATCGTTCCATCGGTATCACTGCCGGACCCCGTAAGACTGGCAGAAGTCGTCGGCAGCGTTATAGCGACATCGCTGCCGGCATTTGCCACCGGAGCATTGTTCAACGTGCGCTCGGTGGAACTGTTGACGGTAATAACGAATCTGT
>CBKWFZ010000440.1:0-4140 GCA_966673785.1 uncultured bacterium | reverse complement strand
CCATCAAACGGGATGGACCGGGCTGGTTGCGAAACTGATTCAGCCGCGGAAGGGATGACCGGCGTCATCAAACCTCGCCTGCAAAGATCACCGGGAGTTTCAAGTTTCGTTTTTTGCCACCGATATGAGTACGCAGAACGGAAGTCAGTTTCTCGACTTTGAGTTACTACACAACCTCGAATATGTGGAGGCGAACGGCCTGGGTGGCTATGCTTCCGGGACCTTCTCCGGAGCCCATTCACGGAAATATCACGGGCTTTTAGTCGCGGCGCTTAAACCGCCACTGCAACGCGTCGTGGTGGTATCCAAGATTGAGGAGACCATAACCACGGAGCAGGGCGTGGTCGAACTGGGTTGTAACCAGTTCCCTGGTGTTCTGCATCCTTTTGGCGTAAGATTTTTGACGGCATTCGATCGTTCCATCTTCCCACAGTGGACCTATCACGTTCACGGTGTCACGATCAGAAAAACGATAGCCGCCATTCACGGTGAAAACACCACTGTTGTTACGTATGAAGTCGTTGAGGCGCCGGATAAGTTTACGTTGCATCTCCGCCCGTTCTACGCTTCCCGCGATATCCATCACCTCGCGCACAGGAATGCGTACATTGGTCAGCACTACATCTTCGATCAGGGCATATTTCAAACGATGAACTATCAAGGTTGCCCGGAGTTTTTCATCAGCGTGCCGCGGTCGTTATTCGAGGAGAATCGTGTTTGGTATGAAAACTTTGAATACCGTCAGGAATACCTGCGGGGAATGGATTTCCGCGAAGACCTTTTTACACATGGTTCGTTTTCCGTGACCCTGCGGAAGGGAAGCAAACTTGGTGTTATTGTGTCGCTTCAAGACCCGGCGGGAAAAGATGCGTTCCGATTGCTCAAAGCGGAGAAGAAACGCCGCGCCGACGTCATAAAACCGTTCAGTTTTCACCCGCTGCTCGAACGACTGGCGCTTGCCGCGGATCAGTTTGTGGTGAAGCGAGATGACATGAATACCATCATCGCGGGGTATCCCTGGTTTACCGACTGGGGACGTGATACGATGATTGCGCTGCCGGGAGTCTGTCTTGCCACCGGAAAGTATACGGAAGCGCGAAAGATATTGCAGAAGTTTTCAGAGTATGTCAGCGATGGCATGATCCCGAACCGGTTTCCGGATTCCGGTGACAAACCCGAGTACAATACCATTGATGCAACCCTGTGGTATTTCGTGGCTATTTACAAGTACTTTCGATATTCCGGCGACAAAGTTTTCGTAAAATCGTTGATGCCCCTGCTTCGGGATATCGTGCAGTGGCATTATCATGGAACACGATACAACATCAAAGTCGATGAGCGCGATGGATTGCTCGCAGGCGGTGCAGAAGGAGTACAACTCACGTGGATGGATGCCAAAATCGGCGATTGGGTGGTGACACCGCGTCGCGGGAAGCCCGTTGAGATCAACGCCCTGTGGTATAATGTGCTTCGCATCATGGAGTTCTTCTGCCACGAGTTTGGATACCAGGACGATGCAGAACAATTTTTGAAGAAGGCCATTGCCGTCCAGGAAAGCTTCAACAAGACTTTCTGGAACGACGAGAACGGTTCCCTTTTCGATTTTGTCGATGGTGATCATAAGGACAGGGATATCAGGCCCAATCAACTCTATGCGCTGGGGTTACCGTTTATGACCCTATGGCCGGACCGTGCCAAAAGCGTGCTCGACGTTGTAGAGACACACCTGTTGACACCATTCGGCCTGCGCAGTTTATCGCCAGCTCACTCCGCATACCGAGGGAAATACGAAGGTGATCCGAGGCAACGTGACAGCGCGTACCATCAGGGACCGGCATGGAGCCATCTCATCGGCGTTTACGTCGACGCGTTGTTTGCCACATTTGGTGAGGCGGCGCGCGACGATGCGAGGGAAATACTGGAGGCTGCTCTTGCAAGTCTTGAAACCGGCGCAATCGGCTCCGTTTCCGAAATTTTCGATGGAGACCCGCCGCATGAGCCGCGCGGGTGTGTAGCCCAGGCGTGGAGTGTCGGTGAACTGCTCAGAGCCTGCGTCGAACACAACATCTGGCAGCCGCGAAAGGAAGAAGTCGCAAGGGTAGCCGAACGCTCACGCTGACGTCAGACCGTATTCAACAACTCGGCCCGGTACTTCGTCAGTATACTCGATTTAGAGACAAATCCCATGTACTGCTTGTTGTGCACCACCGGCAGGTTCCATGAACTGGTTTCTTCAAACTTCTTGAGCACGCTATGGAGGTTCTCGTTTACCTTGATGACTGCGTCAGGAGGCGTCATGAGCTTGCTCACCTGCATATCCTCCGGCTTGTCGGTGCTGAAGATGATGCCGCGTATGTCGTCGAGATGTATCAGTCCCTGCAGCTCGCGCTTCTCGTTGATGACGGGAAACGTATTCCGGGTGGACTTGCTGATGACCTGAATGAGCGCCTTCAGATTATCGTCTACCTTCACCGTTGAAAAGTTCGTTTCAATGAGTTCGGCCAGGTCGAGACGGCTGAGGATGAATGTATCACGCGTGTGCACCGAAATGTTGAGCTTTTCAGAAAGCCGTTTTGATTCCATCGAGAGCGGTTCAAAGTAGTGGGCTACGGTCATGCTCAATGCGGAGACAATCATAAGCGGGATCATCAACTCATATCCGCCGGTGATTTCGGCGATAAGGAATATTGCTGTAAGAGGAGCATAGAACACGCCGCTCAGTATGCCGGCCATTGCCACGAGCATGAAGTTGCTTTCGGGAAGCGTAGCAAAACCGGTGAGATTAACCACCCGTGAGAAAACGAACCCGAGATAGGCTCCGACGAACAATGAGGGACCAAAACTCCCGCCGTTTCCACCGCTGCCAATGGTGATCGCCGCAGCCACAGTTTTCAGAAACACCAGCGCCCCGAGGAACAAGACAATGTTCACTTCATTCTGGAGCATACCAAAAAGAATGCTGTTGCGTACAAGTTCATGGAGATCGAGTTCAGAGAGCGTCTTGATACTTTCGTAACCTTCGCCGTAGAGCGGTGGGAACAGGAGGAGCAGAACGAAAAGGCACAAACCACCCAGCAGGACACGGAACCAGATATTCTTGATGCGGCCAAAGCGGTGCTCGATCCAGGTGAAGGCGCGCGCGTAGTAAAGGGCGATCAATCCGGCGAGTATCCCGAGGGCAATGTAGTATGGCGTGTTATGATAATTGAACGGCTGCTGGAGCGAGAAGGTGAGGATCACACCCTCCTTCAGAACGATCCGTGAAAGGAGGGCTCCACTCGCCGCCGAAATGATGAGCGGAATGAACGCGGAAGCGCTGACGTCGGCGAGCAGTACTTCAACGGCGAAGAGCACGCCGGCGATCGGCGAATTGAAGGCTGCCGCGATTCCCGCAGCAGCTCCACAGGCGAGCAGGATCGTGCGTTCCTTGTATGACAGCTTGTAGACCCGGCCATAGTTTGATCCAATAGCCGCTCCGGTGCTTACCATCGGGGACTCAAGTCCGGTGGAGCCTCCAAATCCGACGGTGAGGGCACTGGTGATCATATGAGAATAGGTTTGTCGTGTAGGCAGTACGCTGGAATTCTTCGCGATTGCATACACGATCTCGGCACTTCCCTTCTTAAACTTATTCTGGAGAAAATAGCGAATAATAAAGACCGTGAGTCCGATACCCATCAAAGGGAAAAGCGCAAAAAGAAAAAACTCCTCATAGTTGTTCGAATAGAACGTAACCAGTCTTTCAATCGAATGCACGAAGCTTTTCAGCAGAATGGCGGCTAGCCCTGAAGTGAGACCGATGACGATACTGGAAAGAATGAAGAACTGCCGGGGCGACAACTTATCACGCAGGTAAACGAATGGAGTTGTAATGATCCTGGATAACCCTTTAAACATGGCGGACGAAAGTAACAAAAATAAGGATTGTAGCTTATTGAATACCCCTTTCTCTATGAATTCACTGCAAGATTTTGAGATTGGAAGAAACGGCATTCATTTTAGCACGTACTGCCTTCCGTGTATTTCGTGAGAATAAGGCTCTCACAGAAAGCACAGAGAAGCACAGAAGGAATGGCAGGGGTGGGTTAGCACGTTCTGTGTAGCATCTGTGCCTTCGGTGTATTTCGTGAGAACAAGGCT
>CBKWFZ010000439.1:0-4149 GCA_966673785.1 uncultured bacterium | reverse complement strand
CTTTGTCATCATTCATAACCGAATGACACAAAGCCGTATGAAATCAGGATCGATCCAAATAATGCTGCTATGAGAACCTCGCTTTTGAAATGTTTTTATTCTCTGTTGCTGTGTGGCGTAGCGATTACACACGCAGCGTTCGGTCAGGTAACAACGCTGGTGGTGCAGGCTGATCGCCCTGGCGCGCCAATCCAGCCAACGATCTGGGGTATCTTTTTCGAGGATATCAACTTTGCCGCCGACGGTGGAGTCTATGCGGAATTGATAAAGAACCGCTCATTTGAGTTTCTCACTCCCCTCATGGGCTGGAAGGAGCACCAGGTTGAACGATTTTCGTTACAGGACAACGCGGGAAAGACGCTCATCATAAATCGCGGGGAGCAGTTTGCCAATCCACGGTTCGCGCGTGTCTCGCTGTTTAAGGAGAAAGGCTACGGGCTGGCAAACGAAGGCTTTCGCGGGATGGGTATACGCAAGGATGACGTCTACCGCTTCTCAATACAGGCAGCACAACTCAGCGGCAAACAAACGCTGCGCATTGAACTTATGGACAGCGTCGGGAAAGTTATTGGCAGTTCGACGTTGACCCCTTCTGGAAAGGAATGGAAAAAGTACGAGACCACACTGCGTGCAACGGCCACTGACCCAAAGGCAACGCTGAATATCTGGTTCGATGGTACCGGCGTACTCGACATCGATATGGTGTCACTTTTTCCCGAAGATACATGGAAGGGCAGGGAGAACGGCTTACGTAAGGATCTCGTGACTTTGCTGCACGAACTCAAACCGGGTTTCCTTCGCTTTCCCGGCGGATGTATTGTTGAGGGCCGCGATCTGTCTCAACGCTATCAGTGGAAAAAGACGGTCGGGAATATCGAAGACCGCGAAATGATCATCAACCGGTGGAATACGGAGTTCAATCACCGGCAGACACCGGATTATTTCCAGACGTTTGGTCTTGGATTCTTTGAGTATTTTCTTCTGGCCGAAGACCTTGGTGCGGAACCGCTTCCGATTCTAAGTTGCGGCCTCGCATGTCAGTTCAACACGGCCGAAGCGGTGCCGATGGATGAACTCGGCCCGTACATACAGGATGCCCTGGACCTTATCGAATTTGCAAACGGCGACGTTTCAACAAAGTGGGGCGGTCTGCGCGCCGCCATGGGTCATCCGGATTCTTTCGAGATGAAGTTTATCGGTATCGGAAATGAACAATGGGGACCTGAATACATTGAACGCTATAAGGAATTTGCAAAGGCGATAAAGGCGAAATATCCGGATATGATACTTGTCTCAGGAACAGGACCCTTTCCCGCGGGAGAACTTTTCGACTATGCGGCAAAGGAGCTGAAGACGCTTAATGCCGAGATCGTTGACGAACACTACTACAACAATCCGGAATGGTTTCTGAACAACGCTACGCGGTACGACTCTTATGATCGTAGCGGACCAAAGATCTTTGCAGGTGAGTTTGCCGCGCAGAGCGTAGCCACGACAAGCCCTGAAAACAAAAACAACTGGCGTTGTGCGCTCAGTGAAGCCGCATTCATGACCGGTCTCGAGCGCAACGCGGACATCGTGCACCTGGCTTCCTACGCGCCCCTTTTCGCTCACGCGGAAGGCTGGCAGTGGACACCGGACCTGATCTGGTTTGATAACCTCAACGCATACGCTACTCCAAATTATTACGTGCAAAAACTTTTCTCGAACAATAAGGGTACGCATATACTTCCCGTTGCCTCGGGCGGCAGCAAGGTTACGGGGCAGAACGGCTTATATGCCTCTGCAGTCTGGGATGCCAACAACAAGGAAGTGGTTCTGAAGGTCGTCAACGTGAACCCAACGGAACAACCCGTAGTGCTTCAGCTTGATGGAAGGCGGAAGTTCAAAAACGAGGCCAGTATGACAGTATTGGGCAGCACAAATGGAGACGCGGTGAACTCATTTACAAAACCAGATGCGATCACGCCGACGGAACATCGCGCGCAGGTTAAAGGCAAAAAATTGAGCACTGTGCTGAAACCAATGTCGCTCACGGTTCTCAGAATTCCCACATTTTGAGGACACGGCCTTCGCAAGGCATTAGGCAGTGAATGGTGTTCAAGTCGAGGGTGATTTTCCGACGTGGTCTTGTTCTTAACGGTGGTCCTGTATGCTTTTTACTGTATCCGGAATGGCAGTAACCGGCTTGAACCGGTCCGATCCCGCAGTCAGCGTATCGATCATATAGTGTAGCCCTTCGGTTATCATGTCCGGTCTGTTCCATGGGATAAAGTGATTGGCCTCATCCTCAAGAATGTATTTTACCGGAGCGTTTGTTATCGATCGTTCAGCAAACGCCACGTTACCGAACGGAACAAATTTATCTTTCCCGCCGTGGATAACGACTACCGGACAGGCTATCTTCTGCCAGTCAGGGACCATCGCGCGAAGTTGCGGCTCGAGTTGGTAAAGTTCTTCATTCGATGACCGGAACGATCCCGGCAGAATCCAGCTGAGGAACGGCGTCGCAAGGGGAGCGCGAAACCAGAGTTCGTTTGGTTCGAGATCGGGATCAATTGATCCGGCAATGATCAGAATTCCGTCAACCATCTCCGGGTATTGGACGGCCATCTTTGCAACAAGCGGTCCGGCCAGTGAATGACCGGCAAGAATGACCGCGCGCCCCGACTTCTTTCTGGCAACGAGCTCCATTAGGATCGCAGCCTGCCGGTCGAGCGAGGGTTCAGCGTGTCCATATCCGGAATAACCGAAGCCGGGCCTGTCTACCGTGATAAGTGATGCACGCTGCAGTAAAAGCGAGTCCGTCAGAAAAGGGATGAAGGCACTTAACGAGCCCGGTGAGCCGTGAACAAATACCACGACCGCCTTCCCGTTTGTTCCGGATTCGGCATAATACATCTTTCGGTTCAACGCTGTGTAGTGATCGATTCTGCCGTCGACGTGATGTTGTTGGAAGTAGTGTCGAATAACCTTTGGTCTTTCGCGAAAGGTAAGGCACCCCTGAAACAGAAGAGAAAGCGCCAGCAGCGCTCCGGAAGGAACAGATATATTCAGGCGCATCAACCGAATATCGGCAAGGTTATTTGCGAACGTTCAGAATACTATCGTAACGCGCTTTGTCATGAAGAATCCTGATTGCTTCAGACACGTCGTTATCATATTTGAAACGGGATTCAACACTGCCACGCTCGAGATGATAACGCGACACGATCTCGTCTTCCAGCAGCATGCGAATCTGATCCTTGTAAATTGCGAGGTCGTTCTTTTTGCTTTGCGTGACGCGGTTATAAACCTGTTCGACCTGCGGCTTTATTTCATCGAAATACCGCTCTTTTTTCGCCTCCTCGATGAATTGCTCAATCTCCTGCTCCGCCTGTGTCTTATACGGATACTCTTTGTCTTTCATGAATGTGACGAATTCGGCGTAGCCTTCGTCAGATAACCGGAATTTCTTGGAGTCGACGGAATCTTTCAGCTTGTGAACATACTGCGTTGCAAAATCGAAAAGGAATCCCTTTTCAAACAATACCTGTGTTAACGGGTGAGCCTCAATAGGCACCGTCTTTACATCGGGTTCAATTCCCCCGCCGTCATAAACGATCCTTCCGTTAGGAGTCTTAAACGATTTCTTCAATGAATCAGGTATCGATCCAACACTTCCGTCATCGCGTCGGTGACTGTAGTCAAGCACCTGGATACACCTTCCGGTTGGCGTATAATATTTTGCCGTCGTTACTTTTAATTGTGAGTTATAGGAAAGCGGGCGATTGATTTGCACCAATCCCTTTCCGTATGATTTCTCGCCGATGATAATTCCGCGATCATAATCCTGCAGTGTTCCGGCAACTATTTCAGATGCAGATGCGCTGCCACGGTTGATCAACACCGCTACGGGCATCTGATCGTCAAGCGGTGTGCTCTGGGTTTCATAGCTCAGATTGTGTTCGGGAATCTTTCCTTTGGTGCTGACAACCAGTTTTCCTTTCGGAATAAAAAGGTTGGCAATGTGAACCGCCTCGAGAAGCAGCCCGCCCGGGTTACCGCGAAGGTCAAGGATTACGCTTTTTGCGCCCTGCTCCCTGAGAGAAACGAGGGAATTTTTCACCTCACGTGCCGCGTCGGGCGTAAAATCACTCAACTGAATGT
>CBKWFZ010000438.1:0-4156 GCA_966673785.1 uncultured bacterium | reverse complement strand
CGAGTGGGGTTGAATACGTGAACTTGTTTTCCTTCAGGAAACTTACGAAAGACTCATACTCCTTATCAGAAAGCGCAAATTTTTTGAGATCAGGCATGGTGGGATTTGCCGTGACATATCGCGTGGCAAAATCGAACACAAGCCCGGAATTTACAAGACTGCTGGTGATGGTACCCTGGTACGGGTCCTCGACCACGATATCGGGATCAAGACCGCCGCCGTCAAATACCTTTCTTCCGTTGCGCGTAGTATAAGCTGACTTCAAGGAATCCGCCACACGAAGTACCGTTCCGTCATCGCGGCGGTGTGTATAGTCGAGTGCCTGAATACACCTTCCACTTGGAATGTAGTATTTCGCTGTGGTGACTTTCAGTTGCGAATTATACGCGAGGGGTCGCGTTGTTTGCACCAGTCCTTTGCCGAACGTTTTCTTACCGACAAGAACTGCGCGATCATAGTCCTGCAAAGCTCCCGCGACAATTTCCGACGCGGACGCGCTGCCTTCACTGACCAGCACAACCAGCGGGATTTGTGTATCAACCGGATTATTCAACGTATGATAATGCTTGTTCCACTCCGGAACCTTGCCTTTGGTCGATACGACTTCCTCGCCCTTCGGCACGAAAAGGCTCACGATGTTAACCGCCTCGTGAAGCAGGCCGCCCGGATTATCGCGTAAGTCCAGAATGAGGCTGGTAGCGCCAGCATCTTTCAGGCTCGTGATTGCTTCGGCAACTTCCCGTGAGGCTCCCGGCGTGAAATCGTCAAGTTTCAGATATCCGGTCTTGTCATCAACCAGTCCCGAGTAGGTAAGATTGGTGACATTGATTTTCTCACGTTTTATTCTGAATGTAAGTTCTTCGTTTTGTCCGGACCTTTTTATGCGGATTTCGACTTCGGTCTTTGGCTGGCCTTTAAGCAGGGAGCTGATCTGCGACGTGGTTTTTCCTTTGACGGCTTGTCCGTCGATTAACACAATTTCATCCCCTACACGAAGGCCGGAACGAAATGCCGCGAACTCCCGGTAAGGATGCGTGATGACAGGTTTCTTGTTTACAATTCCAATGAGTGCGCCTATTCCTCCATACTGGCCGGTGGTTGTGATCCGGAACGATTCCAATTCATCTTCGGGGATGTAGTCGGTGTAGGGATCGAGCGATTCGAGCATCGCGTCGATGCTTTTACGCACGAGTTTTTGCGGTTCGATCTCGTCTACATAGTAGGTATTTACCTCTTTGAAAAGGGTCGCATAAATATCCAGGCTCTTGGCTATGTCAAAGTATTTTTCGGCAGGAGTGAACGCAACAGCACATAAGGCAAAAACTCCAATAGCGACAGGCCATCTAAAACGTCTCCACATAAATCTGAACAGGTTTTGGGGTTGAACCTCCGGTGAAAGAATCGGAAAACTGATTGCTGTTAGTAAATATAATCACAATCGTCTAAGATCATGACGTTTTTTTTTCGCATAACCGCGAAATCCGTTTCAGAACATGTACCATTTTCTCAGAAATTTCCTGCGTTGGAAGAATTTCTTTGTGGGAATAAATCAGCCCGATACGAATCGAGTTGACAGACGATAACGAAGATTTGTTCAAACGATACGCTTCACGAATTCTTCTCTTCACCAGGTTTCGCGAGACTGCAGTTTTGAAGTTTCGCTTGGAAACGGAAATGAGAATCTGATAAGCCGGCGGAAGCGTCGGTGTGGGGTCGACAATGAAAAACACCTTGAACGGGAAGCAATAAACAGAGGAACCCTTTTGAACGAGTTCCTAGATGTCTTTTTCCCTGCTGAGCCGTTCAGTTTTTGAAAATGTAAAATCCCCCATGAGATACGAAAGTTATCAATCTCCCGGAGGACGGCCCGCCTGGTGAGATTATTTATGCTTCAGCGTTTTTTCGTCTGAAACAGTCAGTTTCTTTCTGCCTTTCTTCCTTCTCGCTGCGAGCACCCTGCGGCCGTTCGCCGACGCCATGCGTTCACGAAAACCATGCTTATTCTTTCTTTTTCTGCGGGAAGGTTGATATGTACGTTTCATTTTTCTGTACCGTTTAGCCTAAAAAAATTAGGGCTGCAAAGATGAATATGATTTATCGAAATAGCAAGTGCTGCCGTTTTTTTCTGGAAAATGGCGCCAAAAAAGGCGTTTTTACTCCACAAGATCTTTCAATACCCCGGATACCTGGTCTGGCGTCAACCTCGGGCCGAACTGGGAAACGACACGCGACGACGCCAGCGACGCAAGCTTGCCGGCCTCGGCGAAACTGTGATGATGGGTTATTCCATAAAGAAATGCCCCGGCGAACATGTCTCCGGCGCCGTTTGTATCAATCGCTCTCACTTTGTAGGGTTCGATATTGATAAACGTATCTCCATCATAGATCATGGCACCGTTCGCGCCGAGAGTAATCACAAAACGCCGCGCCACTTCCTTCAGCCTGGTCCGGGCAGCCTCGAGGGTGGTGGTGCCGGTGAAAATCATAGCCTCTTCTTCATTGCAAAACAGCAGATCTACGCTTGCACCAACAATCTCGTTCATCTGCGTTGAAAAGTACTTTACCATGCTGGCGTCGGAAAAGGTAAGCGCAACGTCAATTTTTTTCCGTTCGGCTATGCGTTTCGTTTCCTTCATAGCCTCCAATCCTTTCGGGCTCGCGACAAGATAGCCCTCAAGATAAACGTAAGAAGAATTTTCAATCGCCTCCGGATCTAAGAATTCAGGCGCCATGAAGGAACTGACACCAAGAAAGGTGTTCATCGTCCGGTGCGCGTCCGGGGTAGTCATCACAAGACAACGACCGGTGTGGCCGTCGGGACATTTTTCGTACCGGACATTGGTCTGAACGCCATTCCGCGCAAGGTCGTCCAGGAAGAACTTTCCCAATTCATCTTTAGCGACAACGAATGAATAGTATGCACTGCCGCCGAACTGGTTCAGCGCAACAACGGTATTTCCTGCTGATCCGCCTCCGGACATCCGGCTTCTGCCCATATCGATTACCTTCATTAATTGCTGCTGACGTTTTTCGTCAACAAGGGTCATAACCCCCTTTTCGATGCCATTCACATCAAAGAAATCGTGATCAACTTCGGTAACGATATCAACAATCGCATTGCCAATCCCATAGACGTTGTACTTTTTCATGCGTCAAATTTGGGTGCAATGATAAGGAAATCTTCGGAGTCGGTTATGGGCGCTGACAAAATTGGTTTGGATCACTTTCGCTGAATGTTCAGTGTCATCCTGTATTTTTTGGCCCTGTCAGGATAGTCGGTAATGAATCCATCCACGCCCATGCCCTTAAAGACGAGCATTTCACTTTCTTCATTGACCGTCCAGGGGATGACACGAATCTTCAGCCTATGAAGGTAAGCTACTTTTTCGCGGTTGAGGAGCTTATAATATGGACTATACACAGCAGGTTTGAAACCAAGATCGGCGAGATTGGCATCAACAGACTTCAGATTTTCCACCAGAGCGGCCAATCTCACCTCCGGATATTTTTTGTGCCAATAACGAAGGACGCGAAAATCAAACGACTGTATAACCACGCGATCGAGGGGCAGATATTGATCGATCAGACTGAAAACAAGATCGGAAAACTCCTCGACGGGCGGGTGGAATTTCCGGTCACCTGCAGGGGTGCTTTTTATCTCAATGTTGTAGTCGACTTCATAGAGGGAATAGTTTCTGATGTGGCTTTCAATCGCAATTATGACATCTCTGAGCAGCGGTTTGACGCTTGGGACTTTCGTCTGTTCCGGAAACTTTTCATTCTCCAACGAACCGCAGTCAAACGCTGCGATTTCATCGTAGGTCATAGTATACAAGTTGAGCTTCTTCTGCTGACTCTTCTCAATCGGACTACCGGTACTGTCCCGGCAAATTTCAGCCGACATCCAGGGTTCGTGTGACACGACGACCATCTTATCTTTCGATATCACGACATCCAGTTCAACCGTTGTCACGCCGAGGTCCAGTGCTTTAAGAAATGCCGGAATTGTATTTTCGGGCATAATGCCCCGCGCACCGCGATGACCCTGAATATCAAACCGGGGAAGGTATTGAGCACTCAATCCTGACCCCATAAATGCCATGGACAGCAACAACCACAATTTCATTTCACGAAGCCACAATTTCATTTCACGAAG
>CBKWFZ010000437.1:0-4162 GCA_966673785.1 uncultured bacterium | reverse complement strand
CATCGTGAAGCAATTCTTCTATGGCGGCTAAATACCTGTTAAACGTTAAATCATGTAAACCTATCCCGGTATAATACAAGCCTGAAAGAACCAAAGTGACGTTATTTATATAAACAGAAAATCGTATGGAAACTATTCATCTTGATATCCCGAACATGAAAAGCACCCATTGCCAGATGACCGTAACGAACACGGTCC
The DNA here is from genome assembly GCA_966673785.1 of uncultured bacterium. Lineage (GTDB taxonomy): Bacteria > Bacteroidota > Bacteroidia > Cytophagales > Cyclobacteriaceae > Ohtaekwangia. The sequence goes on along the minus strand of CBKWFZ010000437.1, from coordinate 3,964 downwards.
GGGCGATCGGAGGCAACGTGAAATCAGTCTCGCCCGCGAAAGCTGAAATTGAACTGGGCAACGGACTGACCAGGCAAACAGTGATCGAAGCGATTGCGAAGGCCGGATACAATGTCGTGAACGAAAACAACTGAAAAATGGAAACGCAAAAATTCAAAACAACAATCAAGTGCTCCGGATGCGTTGCAGCGGTGACGCCGTTCCTCAACGAAGCCGTGGGCGAAGACAACTGGGAGGTGAACTATAACGATCCTTCGAAAGTGTTAACCGTAACAGGGGAACCGGACAAAGACAAGGTCATCAAGGCAGTTGAAAAAGCCGGATACAAGGCCGAGGCGCTTTAGCCCGAATCCAATAAACCATCAACGCGAGCCGGCATCTTCCGGCTCGTGTTCATTACGAATTGGTCAATAATAGCGGCTGTTGCTGATCGGCGGGGTGTATCTTTAAATGCACCCTCTATCCCGATCATTCGCCGCCAACTCTGCCCGGTTTCTATTCAAATCCCTGAAAAACAGTACCTTCAGGGAATTTTATAACGCAATAATCGTAAAGTATAAACCGAAAATCGTGGAAATCCGTTAGATTTGTCTGTCAGTATGAAAATCGCCCGAACGATATCCGCGTACTTGTCAGTCCTGCTCGTGCTCATGGCGTCTACCAGTTTCATGGTGGGGGTACACTTCTGCCAGGGCGACGTTCAGCATATCGCACTCTTTTCTAAAGCTGACCAATGCACTATGGAAAAGGTCGTTCCTTCGTGCCACCAGCATCTGCAGGAACCGTGCTGTGCCGACGAAACGATTATTCATGAAGGCGATGACTTCCAAACTTCAGTGGACCATGTCGTGGTCGCGGACCCCGACTTCTCACTGGTTGAGCATACTGCCATTCTGATCGCCGAAGTAATTCCTGATTCTCCGGTATCGCGCGTTCAAAACAGCGCCTACGATCCGCCGTTGCGATCGTATGATCGCACCATTGACCTCCAGGTATTCCTCATTTGAATTATCTCTTTCCTGACGGGAAGCGTTCTGCTTTCCGCCTGATCGCCATGCGTGCGACATAGCGCACCGCGATTACATTTCTTCATTCACATTTTACATGCATCAATCATGATCGAAAGATTAATTTCTTTCTCGCTTCGTAACCGATTCCTGGTACTGCTTGTCGCCGCGGGTCTGTTCGCCTGGGGCGTTTACTCGGTACGCGTAAACAAAATCGACGCGATACCCGACCTGTCGGAAAACCAGGTTATCGTGTTCACGGAATGGATGGGCCGTAGCCCGCAGATTATCGAAGATCAGGTAACCTATCCGTTGGTTACCAACCTCCAGGGACTACCCGAGGTAAAATACGTGCGCGCTTCATCCATGTTTGGTATGAGCTTCGTCTATGTAATCTTCAACGATGAAACCGACGTCTACTGGGCCCGTGAGCGTGTTCTCGAACGCCTGGATTATGCTAGCCGTCTCCTGCCCGAGGGCGTTACTCCTACTCTCGGTCCCGACGGTACGGGTGTGGGTCACATACTTTGGTACACGCTCGATGCACCCGGCATGGACCTCGGTGAACAACGCGCGATCCAGGACTGGTATGTAAAGTTCGCCCTGCAGAACGTCGCGGGTGTAAGCGAGATCGCGTCATTCGGCGGCTTTCAGAAACAATACCAGGTTACACTCAATCCGAACAGGCTTAGCTATTACGGTCTTTCAACGCCCGAAGTCATCCGCGCCGTACGCGCGAACAACAATGAGGCCGGCGGTCGGAAGTTTGAGATGAGCGATATCGGTTACATTATCAAGACTACCGGCTACCTGAAGTCGATCGAAGAAATTGAAAACATCGCGGTCAAAACGGTAAACACTGTACCGGTAAGGATAGGAGATCTTGGTTCGGTACAGATGACCGGCGAAACCCGTCTCGGTATCTTCGACCTCGATGGCGAAGGTGAGGTTGTCGGCGGTATTGTCGTGATGCGTTATGGTGAGAACGCGGACGAAGTAATTACGGCTGTCAAGAAAAAGATGGAAGAGGTAGCGAAAGGATTCCCGGAAGGTATGGAGTTCAACATCGTGTATGATCGCAGCGACCTCATCCAGGAATCGATATCATCTATTAAGACGACCCTGATCGAGGAAATGATCGTTGTGTCACTAGTCGTTATCATTTTCCTCTTTCACTGGCGCAGCGCCGCCAGTATCATCATTCAGATTCCGATAACCATCGCTACCGCCTTCATTTTGCTGAATGCCTTTGGAATCACCTCGAACATTATGTCGCTGACAGGCATCGCGCTTGCCATCGGCGTGATCGTCGACAACGGTATCATCATGGCGGAAAACGCCTATAAGAACTTGTCAGTCCGCTTTGAGGAGCTCAATCCCGAAACCGATAAATAGCCATGGTCAAAAAACTATTTAAAAAGAACTACACGCCGATTGACGACGCGGAACGCCTTTCGATCATCGAACGATCCTCGAAGCAGGTTTCGCGCGGTGTTTTCTATTCCACGGTAATCATCATTACCTCGTTCCTTCCCGTGTTCATGCTGACGGGTCAGGAAGGCAAATTGTTCCATCCCCTTGCCTACACGAAAACATTCATCATGCTCGTCGACGCCATCCTCGTCGTCACGCTTGCGCCGGTGATCATCTCGTTCTTCATGAAAGGCCGCTTTACGAATGAAAGGAAGAACCCGGTCAACCGGTTTCTGGAAAGGATCTACGAGCCGGTGATCCGCACTTGCGTCAAATGGAGAAAGACGACAATCGGCGTCAACATCCTTGCCCTGGCTGTCAGCGTCCCGCTGCTCCTCAGTCTCGGAACCGAATTTATGCCACCCCTCGATGAGCAGTCCATTCTTTTCATGCCGGTAACTTTGCCCGACGTTTCCAACGAAGAGGCAAAGCGCATCCTGCAGGTCCAGGACAAGATCATAAAGTCGATACCGGAAGTCGACAAAGTTCTGGGAAAAGCGGGAAGGGCGAGCACGGCTACCGACAACTCCCCTATCAGCATGATCGAAACGATCATTATGCTGAAACCCAAAGCGCAATGGCGCGAGGGCATAACGAAGAATGATCTCATCAACGAGCTCGATGCCAAAATGCAGATTCCTGGTGTCGTCAATGGCTGGACACAACCGATCATCAACCGTATCAACATGCTCGCGACCGGTATCCGTACCGATGTAGGCGTAAAAGTCTACGGACAGAACCTCGACAGCATTGCTGCGGTCTCGGAAAGGGTGAAGGCGGCTCTTGAAGGCGTGCCGGGCGTCAAAGATCTTTACGTCGACCCGATCACTGGCGGAAAGTACCTTACTATCGACATCAACCGCGAGGCCCTTGGAAGATATGGCCTCACCGTTGATGACGTGAACATGATCGTGGAGTCTGCTATCGGTGGGACACCAGTAGGTCAGACCATTGAGGGTCGTCAGCGATTCTCAATCAGCGTAAGGATGGCGCAGGATTTCAGGAGCAGTCTCGACCAGATGAAGCGGATTCCTATCATGACACCGGCACTTGGTACCGTTCCGCTTTCTTCTGTAGCCGACATCCGGTTCGAAGACGGTCCGCCCATGATCACATCTGAAAACGCGATGCTGCGCGGAGCCGTACTGTTTAACGTGCGCGACCGCGACCTTGGAAGCACCGTTGAAGAAGCGATCGATCAACTGAATCAACAGCTGGGAGCGTTGCCTAACGGTTACTACCTCGAATGGAGTGGTCAATATGAGAACCTCATCCGCGGACAACAAACACTCATGATGATCCTCCCGGTGGTGCTGCTCATCATCTTTGTCTCGTTATATCTGGCATTTAAATCGATCCGGGAAGCGTTCTTTAGCCTCATAACCGTGCCTTTTGCGCTCATCGGCGGAGCCTATATGGTCTACTTCTTCGACGCGAACCTGTCCGTGGCGGTTGCTGTCGGATTCATCGCCCTCTCCGGCGTG
>CBKWFZ010000436.1:0-4163 GCA_966673785.1 uncultured bacterium | reverse complement strand
CGCATCCCTGATCTCGTTTAATTACCTGATGACCGGTATTCTCCTCCTGGTCATGGGAGGCGTGTATAACATCCCGCCGGTGCGAAGCAAAGACCGGCCTTACCTGGACGTGCTTTCGGAATCGGTAAATAACCCGATCCGTTTTGCATTTGGTTGGTTTATGGTCGCGCCTGCGATTCCGTGGAGTGAAATTTCATTCAATAGTTACGTCAGCAGTCTTCCGCCATTGAGTATCATGATTGCGTATTGGATGGGCGGCGCCTTCCTTATGGCTACTAAACGCTTTGCCGAATACCGCCTGATAGGGGATCCGGATCGCGCCGGTGCATACCGGAAGTCATTCCGCTTTTACACTGAACATAAACTTCTCATCTCCATGTTTTTCTACGCGCTGACGTGTGCGTTCTTCCTTGGTATCTTTCTCATTAAACACCGGATCGAAATGCTGGTGAGTTTTCCTTTTTTTGCGTTGCTGTTCTCCTGGTACCTGAGAATCGGCTTGCTTCGTAACTCGCCGGTCCAGGGAACGGAAAAACTCTATACGCGCAAATGGTTTATGCTTTATCTCGTCCTGTTCACCGGATTGTTCTGTGTGCTGATGTTTGTCGACATTCCTGTTCTTCGCTGGTTTTTGAAGCAGACGTATGAATGATGTTGCCGGCTATGTAAAAAGCACGCAACAGGCTTTACATCGTGGCCGAATTTTGTGAACTTCACATAACATGAAGCTTCTGATCATTTCCGTTTGTCTGTTGTTCCTGGCACAGGAGATTCCGCTCAAAGCGAAAGAAGAGTTTGAGTTGACTCTTGATTTTCAGTTTAAGCCCCGGCCTAAAACGGATAAAGTCGAATTCAGCAGCACGCAGTCCAACTCACCGTTGCCATACTTGTCGATGCGGCTGAACGTATTGAAGGTCCTCGAAGACGAATACCGTGTAAAAGTTCAGGATGGCAGGGGTAATGTCCTTACATCAAAGTTACTGTCCCGGGCCACCTCCATTGCCTTTGATCTCGGGTACACCGACGATCTGAAGGACGGCGTGGCCGCACACCGGTATTATGTCCGGTTTTATAATCGTGAAAAGGACATCGTGCGCCAGATCACCATCAACTTTGACAAGGATGGGACATACAAAGTGAATGACGAAGTGAGGGGAAAGCTCTGACTTGCCGGCGCCGCCCGATAACAAGCTGTTAACAAGTTATTAGTTGAATTTCATGGTTTTTTTCCCGTTAATGCGCCTTTTAACCGGGTGGTAAATGAAGCGCATTCTATTTTTCCTGTTTCTAATTCCTTTGTTCGCCGGAGCTCAGACGGTGAATCGTTCCCATTCCGCCGCCATCAGGCTTAAACTGAAGAAACTCAACTTTCTTGGCAGTGTCCTGTATGTCGCTGCCCATCCCGACGACGAAAACACCAGGATCATAGCCGCCATGGCCAATCAGGAGCTTGCGGCCACCGCGTATCTTTCGATGACTCGCGGAGACGGGGGACAAAACCTCATCGGACCGGAAATCAGGGACTTGCTTGGTGTTATCCGAACGCAGGAACTACTTGCCGCTAGGCGTATCGACGGAGGCCGTCAGTTTTTTACCCGCGCCATTGATTTTGGTTATTCCAAGTCGGCAGACGAAACCTTTGCCGTGTGGGGAAAGGATTCTGTGCTTCACGATGTCGTCAAGGTGTACCGGCTTTTCCAGCCTGATGTGATCATAACGCGATTTCCCCCTGACGAGCGCGCAGGTCATGGCCACCATACCGCTTCAGCGATGCTAGCCATTGAAGCGTTCACGAAAGCAGCGGATGCCGCGATTTTCCCTAAACAACTTGGAACGCTGCAGACGTGGCAGTCTAAACGACTTTATACAAACACCGGACGCTGGTGGAATTCATCGATCAACGAAAACACTCCCGGCGTTATCGCGGTGGATGTTGGAGGGTTCAGTCCGTTGTTGGGCGTATCTTATTCCGAGATCGCCGCCGTGAGCCGAAGCCAGCACAAAAGCCAGGGGTTTGGCAGCCGCGGTACGCGTGGCCGGCAACTCGAATACCTCGAATACCAGAAGGGCGACAGTGCCTTACGTTCCGTTTTTGAAGGCATAAACACAACCTGGAGCCGGGTGGCTAACGGCGCCGCTATTGGAAAGAAGGTTGACGAGATAATCAGCCGCTTTGACGAGGAAAAACCGTATGCGATTACCCCGGCATTGCTGGAGGTAAGAAATATGATTACCGCGCTTTCACCTTCCATCTGGCGTGACCGCAAGCTCGAGGAAGTGGAGCAACTCATTCAGGACTGCGCGGGACTCTTCCTTGAAGTCACTGCGGATCAATATTGGGTGGCTCCGGGCGAAGCGGTTCGTCTCGGTTTTGAATTGCTGAACCGCTCACCGGTAAAGATTCAAATCGATCATATCACAATTGGCGCAACCGGTTTTGATTCTACTGCCGTTATCCCGCTGCAGGAAAATATTCCAATTACGTTTCACACAAACAAATCGATTGCCTCCGGCGCGTCGTACTCCGGTCCATACTGGCTCAGGAATCCCCACGCAACGGGGATGTTCAATGTAACTGATCCCCGTTTGATCGGAAGACCGGAAAGCGATCCCGCTGTGGTAGTAACATTTCATGTAGTGATTGACGGCACGCCCTTAACGATACGCAAACCGCTCATATACAAGTGGACTGATCCGGTTAAAGGTGAACTGACCCGGCCGTTTGAAATTATCCCGCCAGTCATAGTTAACGTTAAACAGGACGTGCTCGTATTTCCTTCCCGTGATCCGCGTCAGGTTACCATGGTGGTAAAATCGGCGAGCCGAAATCCGGTTTCCGGCACGCTTAAACTTGACCTTCCGTCAGGATGGCGCACCGAGCCGTCTTCAATTCCGGTGAAGCTGCAAACGACGGGCGAAGAGCAATCTTTTACATTCACCATATTTCCTTCCGAAGAAGAGATCACAGCCGACCTGAAAGCCATCGTGCACGTAGGAGAGGAACAGCACGGCAAAGGCATTGTACTGATCAGTTACGATCATATTCCGATTCAAACCTTGTTACCGGAAGCAACGGCGCGCGTGGTCAGAATCGATCTTGATGGCATCCAGGGCCGGATCGGCTACCTCAAAGGTGCCGGTGATGATGTTCCTTCAGCCCTTCGTAACATGGGATTCAATGTATGGGAGATGAATAACGATGAAGTAACGTATGCCAACCTGAAAGGGCTGAAGGCGGTCGTTCTCGGTATACGTGCATTCAACACAAATGAAAGACTTCCCTTTATGATGAAGGACTTGCTGAGATATGTATCGGATGGAGGAACGCTGGTGGTACAGTACAATACGGCATTCGGCCTGCCTGCAGAATCATTTTCGCCATTCCCGCTTCACATTTCCAGAGACCGCGTTTCGGAAGAAGATGCTGAGGTTCGGATCGTGAATCCGGGGCACATTGTGTTGAACAAGCCCAACAAGATCACGCGCGAAGACTTCGACAACTGGGTGCAGGAGCGTGGCCTTTATTTTCCGGACAAGTGGGACCCGGCGTTTACGCCCGTACTTTCAATGAACGATTCGGGAGAAGAGGATTCGCCGAAGGAAGGTGCGCTGCTTGTTGCACCCTATGGCAAGGGTTACTACGTGTACACCGGCCTTTCGTTCTTCCGGCAACTGCCCGAAGGCGTACCCGGTGCATACAAGCTATTCGCAAATCTTGTTGGCCTGGGTAGTGACGCGGCTGCTCCCGAAGCTTCCGGCACAGTCAAAGGAAAAAAGAAAAAACGCTGACAGAATGGGTGCTGAAAACGATGATGAGGTCGATAAGAAAGTTCCGCTTTTCGGAACCTGGCCCCGTTGGTATGCCTTCCTGCTCGGGTTTCTCGCCGTGCAGATCATTATTTACTTCTTGTTAACCAATACCTACTAGATGAACTTCCTCGACTGGATCGTTCTGCTTGGCACAGTCTCATCCATTGTACTTTACGGCACCTGGCGAACGCGCAAGACGAACACCATCGAAGGCTATTTGAAAGGTGACAATTCCATGAAGTGGTGGATGATTGGCGTGTCGATCATGGCGACACAGGCCAGCGCGATCACGTTTCTGAGTACACCCGGCCAGGCCATCGAAGACGGAATGCGCTTTCTGCAATTCTATTTCG
>CBKWFZ010000435.1:0-4172 GCA_966673785.1 uncultured bacterium | reverse complement strand
GATGTGAAGGGGGTTACCGTCAATGCGACACACAGTGGCGGGAACATCGAAAGCCAGTATGCGGAGGCGGAACGCATCATGAAACTTACGCAGGCGCACGGAAAGGTGCCCTTGCTGAAAGGCGCCAACGCCTCATTCACTGAAATCAGGAACGCCATTGGTGAACCTTCATACGACGGAAGCCCGGCCGTAAACTTTATTATCGAACAGGCGAATGCAACGGAAGGTGATAAACTCGTCGTTCTGGCCGTTGGAAAACTCACCACAGTGGCCCTTGCTCTTGCGCGTGACCCGTCGCTTGCAGACAAGATCAGGCTGGTATGGCTTGGATCGAACTATCCGAAACCCGGCGAATACAATCAGGATAACGATACCATTGCAATGAACTACGTACTTAACAGCCGCGTGCCCTTTGAAATGGTCACGGTGAGGTACGGCGAAGCTACGGGTACCTCGGCCGTTACGGCATCACAGGTAGAGATCAATCAGAAGATGCCTGGCAAAGGACCGAAAATTTCCGGTGGGATTGAGGGCAGACATGGAGGTGCGTATAGCACGTTCGGCGATTATTCGGTAAACCTGTTTGAGCACATCGATTACCACGACTCACTGAAGACCCGCGCGCTATTCGACATGGTCGCGGTTGCCGTTTTGAAGAACGAAACGTGGGGACAACGAAAATCAATTCCGGCACCGATCCTGATCGATAACCAATGGGTGGAACGACCCGGCAACCCCCGCAGGATTACCGTATGGGAGAATTTCAGCAAGGAAGAGATCATGCGGGATTTTTATGAATCGATGGAAGAACCGGTTTTGGTGAAGGAATAACGACTGCCGTTATCGACTGAAAGATGATCTGCGCCAATGTACTGTTGGACTTGTCTTGAAATCGGAATATGGAATGTATACTCTTATCGGAAGCGGCGTACATCAGGTATTTTGGGCAGCTTTGGTTTCAAAAAAGCGCAATTTGGGCGTGCTCCCGAGTACCTCGGGGTCGGGCTATCCGCTTCAAGTCCTCACGCCAACGCGCGAATCCTACGCTTCGTTCCGGGCTTTCCGCTACTATCCCTCACGCACGAATACTGCTCCGATGATTGATTTCAAAAACGTAATTGTGTATTCAGATCAGCCGATAACTTGTCCTGTCTGCGGTAGCCGGACCGAGATAGTGTTTGACCTTTCTCATACAAAAAATCAAATTCAAATACACCAATGCTTGTCATCGCAATGTGATTTCGAATTTGTTGCTGGTAATGACGATGAACTAGCTCAACAATGAAAAATGGCCAAAAATTATGGAGTCGGGAAGAACTAATCCTTGCGATCAATCTCTACTGCAAACTCCCATTTGGGCGACTTCATAGTCGGAACCCTGAAATTATCAACCTCGCGTCCTTGATCGGTCGAACTCCAGGTTCAGTTGCTTACAAGCTTGTAAATTTTGCCAGTCTTGATCCAAGCCTTAAGGCTCGCGGAATTAAGGGGGCATCAAATACCAGTAATCTGGACAAGGCAATTTGGAATGAATTCTTTAACAACTGGGAAACGCTACCCTACGAAAGTGAGAAACTACTTGCGAAGTATGAAAACATTTCAGTTGAGACCTTAAACAAGATACCCGAAGAAGAACTTCCCAAAGCAGGAAAGACGAGAGACGCAGTTGTGAAGATTCGTGTCAACCAAGCTTTCTTCAGATCGACTATACTCGCAGCATACAACGAAACCTGCTGCATAACCGGAATTCAGCAGCGCGAACTTTTGATAGCAGGACACATAAAGCCATGGGGCGTGGATGAAAAGAATAGACTGAACCCCAGAAATGGTATTTCAATCAGCGCTATTCACGACAAAGCTTTTGAAAATGGATTAATAACAATTGGTACGGATTTAAGAATACGAGTTTCCTCCATCCTCAAAAAACAGAGTGATTCCGAGACAATCCAGAACTACTTTCTTAAATACGAAAATAAGCCAATTATTCTTCCCTCAAGGTTCTTGCCGGATGGAGAATTTCTTGAATACCATAACAACAAGAGATTTAAGCCGTGAAAGACTGTTGTAGCAAATCTCAATGATGTGTACTCTATAAATCTCATCCAATTCGCCGTGCTTCATCGTAGCAACGCGTTCCTCTTTCTCACACTTGCATTGGTTTTGATATTCAGCATAGAAAGGATTGTGAGAGTGATTGCCCTTCTCGTTGACCGTTATGAAGAGAAGCGTCGAAAGCGAGACAATGAGTAAATTCCCTTTCCCTCACTCACTCCTCAGCGCCACCACCGGATTTGTCCGCGCCGCCTTCATGATCTCATAGCCAACGGTGAGTATGGTCAGGAAAAGCAATCCCGCCAGGCTGCCGACAAACAAATCGATTCCTATGGGTGACCGGTAAACAAACCGCGCCAGCCAGTAATCGGCGAGAAAGTACGTTGCCGGAAGCGCGATAACGCAGGCGATTACAAATATCCTGATGAACACAAGCAGGAACATCGACACGACCTGCGCAACGCCTGCACCAAGAACCTTTCGGATGCCGACCTCCCTCGTTTTCTGCTCGGCCGTGTACGAGGCTAACCCGAACACACCCAGCACGGTGATCACAACGGCCAGTACCGCGAAGACTTTCGCCAGCGATGAAACGCGCCGTTCCATCAGATACATGCGATTGAATTCGTCACTGACGAACCAATAGTCGAATCCAACACCTGGAAATATCGCTTTCCACTGTGCTTCAATGGAGCGAATCTTCTCCTGTACCTTGCCCGCAGGAAGTTTGACGTACGCTATCCTGTCGATGAAATGCAGATGCGGGTTGAGCATCAGCGGTTCAATGGATTGATGCATGGAACGGTAGGGGAAATCCTTCACGACGCCGATAACTTTTAATGCGCGTACATCCGGGCGTTGTTCCGCCTGGTTATAATATTGCTCCTCCACCGTCGCACCAAGCACTTTGTCGATGGGCTGATTGAGCGCTTTCACCGCCGCCTCATTCAGGATGACCGACATTGAATCTGCCGTATTGGTCGGATCAAAATCCCGTCCTGCAATAAACTCAAGTTGATAAGCGCGCGGAAAATAGAAGTCGACATTGAGCTGATTCCAGTCGAGATTGTTGTCGTCGAACTCCGGAACGCGGACACTCGTACCGATGTACCCGAAGTAATCGAGTCGTGGCAGATGGTTGGCCATGGTTACGTATTCGATGTCCGCGTCCTGCAGGACCCTTTGCCGAAAAGCTTCGAAGCGACCCTGCTCCGCCGTACCACCATAACGGATTGAAAGCAGCTGACTTCCTGCCTCGTTGAGTTTCGATTGCTCCATGTACTGCATCTGGCGAATCACAACAAATGTTGAGATGATCAACGCCAGGGCCACAGCATACTGCATCGTAACAAGTCCCTTTCTAAAAAGCTCGGCACCTGCTCCACGTACGACCTGGCCTTTCAGTACCTCAACAGGCCTGAATCCGGAAAGATAGATCGCCGGATAGCTTCCGGAAAGTAGCGTCATGAACAAAACGATGGCGCCGACGATAGCCAGCATCACCGGGTTCAGCAGACTGGATGCAGTGAATGTTTTGTGCGCAAGGGTGTTAAATGGCTGAATAAAGATGAGCACCAGAAGTATGGCGATAGCCAGTGAACCCATAGTCATCAGAAATGACTCATAGAAGAATTGTTTCGCGATCTCCCGGCGTTTGCTGCCCAGTGATTTGCGAAGTCCCACCTCCCTTGCGCGTCGTGCGGAACGCGCTGTAGCGAGATTCATATAATTGATGCAGGCGATTAGCAGTATAAGTATCGCCACCGCGCTGAATATGGCAAGATAAGTCTTGTCGCCACGCGTGCTGTCGTTTTCCCAGAGGTTGTCCGGATCAAAATGAAGATCCCGTAACGGCGTCATGAAGGCATCTGCCTTGAATCCCTGCGCAGTCGCCGCCGAGTCACGCGCGATCAGCAATGCAGCCTGTTCCTTCAACGTCGCCTCCAGAGGCGCTGGATCGGCGCCGGGTTTAAGGACGACGTAATTTTCAAAGAATGAGATATTGTCGGCGAAACGAGTCCCCTCGAGATAGTTGTCGAAGTTGGGTACAATACCCCTGAATGCATTGATGTTGATCAGGTACTTCGCTTTGAAGTGGGAGTTCGACGGGAAGTCGCGAT
>CBKWFZ010000434.1:0-4180 GCA_966673785.1 uncultured bacterium | reverse complement strand
GCATCGAACAGGCTGCTGCTGCAAAACAGGCGCGCATCGACTCGGGGCGCGATATCATCGTCGGCGTCAATAAATTCCGTACGGATGAAAAACCAGATTTTGATATTCTGGAAGTAGATAATACCGCAGTCCGTAAAGAGCAGATTGAACGACTTAACCAACTCCGGCAGGAGCGCAATAGCGAAGACGTTGCAGCCGCATTACACGCGATCACACGTTGTGCAGAGTCCGGGATTGGCAACCTCCTTGAACTCGCCGTTGACGCCGCGCGTAAACGCGCGACCCTGGGTGAAATCTCAGAAGCAATGGAGCGTGTATTCGGGCGGTATAAGGCGACGATCAAATCAATTTCCGGTGTATATTCGGCTGAAATGAAGAATCAAAAGGACTTTGAGGAAGTACGCGCGCTTTCCGACAAGTTTGCCAAAGCTGATGGACGAAGACCCCGCATCCTTGTCGCGAAAATGGGTCAGGACGGTCATGACCGCGGTGCGAAAGTTATTGCGACGAGTTTCGCCGACCTCGGCTTTGATGTGGATATCGGCCCGTTGTTCCAGACACCGGAGGAAGTAGCCATGCAGGCCGCCGAAAACGACGTGCATCTGATTGGCGCGTCCAGCCTTGCCGGTGGCCACAAAACGCTGATCCCTGAACTCGTCGAAGAATTAAAAAAGATCGGAAGACCCGATATTCTGGTTATCGCTGGCGGGGTCATTCCGCCCCAGGACTATGATTTTCTTTACAATTCAGGAGTGGCGTTTGTATTCGGGCCCGGTACCGTGATTACGAGCGCGGCCCGCGAAATCCTTACCAAGATGCTTCGCAGCTGACAAAACTGCCTGTACCGACTCAAAAGCGGGATTTTTTGAAACGACTGTTTTCAGAAAATCCCGCTTCGTTTTCTATGAATTGGTTACCTTAGAGGTTCATTTCCCTAACCTCGGTCAGTCATGAACAAATTAAGCCTAACCCTTATTTTGATGTTCTCCATATCCCTTATGGGGATCGCTCAGAACAAGAAATTTGACAAGACCCTCCGGAAGATCGATACCTACTACGCGTCGGGAAATTTCCTGAAGGCTTCCGCTTCGCTTAAAAAGTTAAAGTCGTCGGTGGTTTCCAAACTTGGTAAAACAAACCCATACATGCCGGGTCTCGCCCTTCGCGAAGCAAAAATCCAGCTTGCGATGGGAATGCTCACCGGCTTCGACGCAACGCTTAATAACGCTATGGCTGAGGCCGCGAGCGCTTTTGGAGACAACAGCAACGCTTACGCAAATACACTTGTCGAGATCGCGGCGATGTACAACGAGTATGGCAACTATCGTATAGCGCGCGAATATATTCGTAAGGCAGAAGACGTCCTTGGCAAGACCGCCGACATTGAAGCTCCGGTGAAAGCCAAGCTTGATTTGATCGAAGCGGAGGCAATGATTGGACAGGGCTTTTACCGTGAAGCTATCGAATTACTGAATCCCTATGAGGAGTATTTCCTATCCCGGGCCGTTGAGAAAGAAAGCCTCGTGGAAAACGGTCAGATTACCACTAAGCGCGTACCGGAGAACGAACTATTCGAACGGTTTAACCAGTATGCGACTTACAAAACGCTTCTTGGAACAGCTTATGGGGATATGGGCCGCGCGGCCGTAACTGGTGCTTCGGCTGAAAACCCCGATGTTGACCTTGTCTTTCAGGAACTGAAGAGCTGGTTCCGGGGAAAAAACAGGTTTCTTGGGGAAACGAGTCTTGCTGAAGTGAAATACCAGTATATTTGGAACAGGATACTTGTTGACTATTTTCAGGGAGAGGGTAGTCTGAAGCAGTATTCGTTTTCGGAAAACCTCAGCGACCTTAAGAAGCGCTCAACTCCCTCGAACGCACTTGCTCACGACATTTACCTTAGTTACCTCAGGGAGCTCCTTCGATCGGAATTGTACTCAAAGTATCTGAATGTGCGTCTGGAGTATGAGCGTATGATCGAAAAAAATTACCCGAAAACAAGTGTGCACCGGGTCAACCTTAACACCGTTGAGTTTAACGCGAAGCTCGCGCGCGACAAAACACGCGACCTCGAGAACCAGGCATTGGGAGTACTTGCCTCGAAATCGCTTCCACAGAACTACAAGACGAATATCCTGATCCTCAACTTCCTTTTCGAGGTGGCATTGGCGGAAAAAAAATATGCGAATGCCGAAAAGTACCTGACCCAGATCGCCGACGTCCAGAAAGAACTCTGTGGCGAAGAATCACCCAAGCACCACCTTGCGCGACTGGCCCTGGCCAACTTTTATCTCGACTACACCAACAAGATCGACGAAGCCGGCAAGATATACCAGGAAAGCTATTTCAACATTGTTGATGCGCAGATCGGCGACCAGCACAAGCAGAAACTTCCGATCCTGAACCACATCGCGCAATGGTATGAGCTGAAAGACCAGTTCGGCGAAGCCTCCAAAACGCTCAAGAAGGCCGAACATGCGCTTCGCGTGACTTACGAACCTTCTAACATTCTTTACGCGGCTGAACTGGACCACATCGCCAAGCTTCAGCTTAAACTGGGCGAGTATGAACAGGCTGAGCGAAATCTGAATGAGGCGCTCAAGGTTGTTGACATGAAACACAACCGCTCCCTGAGGGAGTACAAACCAACATATATCGGTCTGCTTGAGACACAGGCGAAACTGTACGCGATCAAAGGCATGTTTGACGAGGCCGACGAGAACCTCTCGCGATCCAAGAAGATAATCGACAAAGCTGACGGCGATCTCGGCGAATCGCTGAGCACTTCGGAAGAACTCACGCCGTTGCTGATCATGCTTGGAAAGTATTCGGCCGCAGAGAAGTTACTTGAAGAGCAGATTCCCGCCTACGAAAAATTATACGGTGCACAAAGTGTCCGCCTTATTGAGCCGCTTGTGAACCTTTCACGAATCCTGCTCGCCCGCGGCGAATACACCGAAGCGGAACGTACAGCACTCAGAGCGAATCGCATCGCGTCACAAACGTACTCGGATATTTCGACACGTACGGCGCCGACGCAACAATCGCTAAGCGACATCTATGCGAAGCTCGGTGACTTTGACAAAGCGGAAGAACAAATCACCAAAGCGCTGGCCAGCCAGGAAAAGCAGTTTGGACGCAACCATATTGAAGTCGCAAAATCACTTTCGCATCTCGCACTGATAAAATTCCACAAAGGAGATGACAACAAAACAGTGGAGAAACTTCTGCTGGAATCGCGGAAGATCATGGAGGACAAACTTGGAAAAGATAATCCCCAGTACGCCGAGATTCTCAAGAATGTCGCGGTGCTCTACATCTCGGAAAAGAAATTTGACATCGCATTTAACTCGCTGACTGTCGCCGAATCCATTTGGGCCGCTAAGACGGGAAGAAAGAACAATATCAACCTCGCATCCATCTATACCCTTACGGGTGACGTTTATTACCAGTCCAAAAATTACCGCAAGGCCGAAGAATTTTATCAGAAATCGAAGGACCTGTACGAAAAATTCTTCAGCACAAGCCATCCGGAGTACGTGCGTATTCTTTCAAAGCTGAGCAAGGTTTATTACATGCAGAAAGACTACAAACGATCGAAGCGAAACATCGAAGAAGCATTGGGGAACTATGAAAATTTCATCAAGACGTTCTTCCCGGCGCTCAGCGAAGCTGAAAAGGCCAAGTTCTGGAACACGATAAAGTACGACTTCGAATTTTACAACACGCTGGCGTTTTCAAACCTTGAAGACTTCAAGGATCTGACGGGCAAAGTGTATAATTATCAATTACTCACCAAAGCGTTGCTGCTTAGCTCATCGATCAAGATTCGTGAGCGGATCATGAATAGTACTGACCAGGGCCTTAAGAACCAGTACAACGAATGGGTCGAAAAGAAGGAGGCACTTACGCTTGCCCTCTCGATGAGTCCTGATCAACTCCTCGAAAGTGGAATCGATCCCATTCAACTACGACAGGATATTGAAGAACTGGAAAAGGAACTGAGCAGAAAATCGGAACTATTCGGTCAAAGTTTCGATACGAAAAGGATTACCTATGACGATGTAAGGAAGTCTTTGCAGTCGAACGAGGTCGCTGTTGAAATGGTACGCTATCGCCATTTCGATCACCACCTCACGGATTCTGTTGTCTACGCGGCACTCTACGTGACCCCGGATCA
>CBKWFZ010000433.1:0-4180 GCA_966673785.1 uncultured bacterium | reverse complement strand
CTGCTCCAGCTGCGATAAAAAGTCGTTGAAGTCGAACTGATTCTTGCGGATCTTTTTATTTAAGCGTTTGGCCTCCTCCTCATCGAACACCTGTTGTGCCTTCTCAACGAGGGAGACAACGTCACCCATTCCGAGAATCCGGCTTGCCATACGATCCGGATAAAACCGGTCTATAGCTTCCATCTTCTCCCCGGTACTGATGTACTTGATGGGTTTATCAACCACCCGTCGGATAGAAAGTGCCGCCCCGCCGCGTGTATCGCCATCAAGCTTGGTCAACACAACGCCGTTGAAATCGAGCCGGTCGTTAAAGGCCTTTGCCGTGTTCACGGCGTCCTGACCTGTCATCGAATCGACTACAAAGAGGGTTTCCGAAGGATTAAGCGCTTTCTTGAGTCGGGCGATCTCATCCATCATTTCCTCATCCACGGCCAGACGACCCGCGGTATCGACGATCACCACGCGGTGATTATTCTTGCGGGCATGTTCGATCGCAGATTTTGCAATTGCCACCGCATCCTTGTTTTCGGGCTCGGCATACACCTCCACGCCCACCTGAGAACCAAGCACTTTAAGCTGATCGATGGCCGCGGGACGATAGATATCACAGGCAGCCAGCATCACCGAACGGCCCTGTTTCTTGATATAGTTTGCAAGCTTTCCTGAGAAAGTCGTCTTACCAGAACCCTGTAGTCCGGCAATAAGCACGATGGCGGGGCTGCCCTCCAGACTGATGTCCTCACTCTGCCCACCCATCAACTCTGTAAGCTGATCATTGGTGATCTTAACCAGAAGCTGACCTGGGGAAACTGCGGTAAGCACGTTTTCGCCCATCGCCTGGTCGCGAATTTCGTCCGTAACCTCTTTAGCTACCTTGAAATTCACGTCTGCATCGATCAACGCCTTCCGGATTTCCTTTACCGTGGACGCGACGTTGATGTCTGTGATCTTGCCCTGACCTTTCAGGTTCTGAAAGGCCCTTTCCAGCTTAATACTTAAATTATCGAACATAGGATTGCGAAATGTACTTTACGTATGCGGCACCGGCATGCGAACAAATCGAATGCCGGAAACCGGGTCGCAAATTTAACCTGATGCACGAGTCTTACCAAATTTAATCCGGCAACGGCTACCGGCCCGCGATTGCGACCGCAACTACGCTGGAAATCAATTGGTAAGCATTGTTCATCGCTTCTTTTTCGCTGATGCCGGACCGCACCAGGGAAATGACCTGTACGTTTCCCGGAATTTGATCGGTACCCCCAAGTTCATCTTTGCCTGTAACGATGATCAGCGGGCGGTTGTGGACCGCGCAGATCCTGGCGACGCCTGAAACCACCTTGCCGGAGAGACTTTGCCGGTCAAGTTTTCCTTCTCCGGTGATTACGATGTCCGCATGCGCGACAGCCTTTTCAATACCGACAGTCTCCATAACATATTCAACTCCTTCAACAATACGCCCCTGCATGAAGAATCTTGCCCCTGCTCCTACGCCACCTCCGGCTCCCGCGCCCGGAAAATTCATATCAGCACCAAAATCGCGTGCGACCACTTTGGCGAGAGTTTGAAGGCCATCATCCAATAGGCGTACCGTGGATTGATCCGCACCCTTCTGCGGGGCAAACACGCATGCAGCTCCGTTCGGACCCCAGAGCGGATTCCGCACATCGCATAAGACGGTGATCTCGCCCTTCGCCGGTCCGGTCCCTGGCGGAACAATGGATGCTATCTTTGTGAGACTAGCTCCTGTCGGCTCGAGCGGCTCGCCAAGGCCATCTAAAAACGTATAGCCAAAAGCGGCAGCGATACCAATCCCGCCGTCATTCGTCGCGCTTCCTCCAACGCCGAGTACAACTTCACGCACTCCGGAATTCAATGCATGAAGAATCATGATCCCGGTACCCAGTGTTGAAGTTGCCAGCGGGTTACGTTCGGCCGGGCTGAGCAACTGCAAACCAGACGCGGATGCCATCTCGATAAACGCCCTCGAACCATCCGGAGAAACGCCATACCGTGCAACGATCGGTCGGAAGAGCGGATCCACCGTTTCGACATCGCGCCAACCGCCCTGAGCATGATCCGTAAGCACTGCACACGTTCCTTCGCCTCCATCTCCCATCGGGATCGTTACAATGTCTGCCATGACGCCGCTCTGTTCAATACCCACTTTGACTGCGTTGCAAACTTCGGTGGCGCTGACAGATCCTTTAAATTTGTCGGGCGCAATAACAATCTTCATGATATCTTCCTGATTCACTTCACCGCCAGCCACGGAATCTTTAATTTGCTAGCAGGAGTCTTACGAATATAGAAAATGACCTTCACTGCGGAAAACATCCTGCTGCTAAGTTCTGTCTTGCTCATCCTTAGTATAGTGGCGAGCAAGACGTCTTACCGCCTGGGTGTTCCCGCATTGCTGATGTTCCTTGGCCTCGGCATGCTCGCCGGGTCCGAAGGATTGGGTAATATTCACTTTGACGATCCCCGAATGGCTCAGTTCATCGGTATGATCGCGCTGAACTTCATCCTGTTTTCCGGAGGACTCGATACCAAGTGGGAGAGCATCAAACCCGTGCTCCGCGAAGGAGTTGTGCTTTCTTCACTTGGCGTTCTGCTTACGGCTGTCGCGGTCGGGACGTTCGCACATCTTGCGCTGAATTTCCCCTGGTTCGAATCGATGCTTATTGGCTCAATCGTTTCATCGACTGACGCCGCCGCCGTGTTTTCCATCCTGCGCAGCAAAAGTGTGGCGTTGAAACGAAATCTACGACCGATACTCGAATTTGAAAGTGGAAGTAATGATCCCATGGCTTATTTCCTGACGATAAGTCTGCTCAGTATTTATGCAGAGAAGGATCAGTCCCTGCTTCAGTTAATTCCGTTCTTTTTCAAACAGATGATCATCGGCGGAGCGCTGGGAATAGCGATGGGCAAGCTGATGGTAGTCGTTGTGAACCGGATCAACCTCGATGTCGATGGATTGTACCCTGTGCTCGTAACCGCGCTTGTCATGCTTACGTTTTCGTTGGTAAACGTCCTTGGCGGCAACGGTTTTCTCGCCATCTATATCAGCGCCCTTATTCTCGGTAACTCCAGCTTTCTGCACAAAAAAAGCCTGATGCAGTTCTATGACGGCGTTGCGTGGCTGATGCAAATCGTGATGTTCCTAACGCTTGGACTACTTGTATTTCCAAGTCAGATACTTCCGGTCATGGGCACCGGCATCCTGCTTTCGTTGTTCCTGATGTTTGTCGCACGCCCGGTAGGCGTATTCTTGTCTCTCGCGTTTTTTGGAACGAATCTGCGCGACAAGCTTTTTATTTCATGGGTCGGCCTGAGGGGCGCTGTGCCTATTGTCCTTGCCACTTATCCGTTACTTGCCGGAATGCCGCAAGCCGGACTTATCTTCCACATCGTTTTTTTCATCACCATTACATCGGTTCTGCTCCAGGGCACATCGCTGACATTCGTATCGCGCTGGTTGAATCTCAGCGTTCCGGAACGGATACGAAGACGTTCCGTGCTGGAAATGGAACTGATTGATAATTTCAAGTCGGAACTTTTTGAAGTCACTATTCCACATAACAATCCCGCCGTGGGCAAGTCGATCGTGCAATTGAAGTTTCCCAAGTCAGCGATCATCGTCATGATTAGCCGCAATAACAAATTTATCCGCCCGGGTGGATCTACGGTGATCGAGTACGGCGACAAGTTGCTGGTCATGGGTGACAACAAGTCGTCGATCCACGATGTTTATGAGACCCTCCAGATCGAAGAACCCTAACGAAATGGAAAGTAACGAAACGTCTCCCCTGCCCGAACCCCGGAATCAGATGGCGGAAGTTCGAGAAAACCGGTTACGCGGGTAAGATTGGCAAAGTCTCCCGACCCTCCGCCACTGACCGCGTAAGCTTTCAACTGCGATCCGTCCTGCACAACACGTACTTGCAGAAAAAGCGTGAGCGGCAAAACCGTATTTACATCTTCCGCCAGCATCGCGTGATGCTGCTGCCGGTGAATACCCAGGCTGTGCATGATCCATGGATGGATGTAGCGATAAAAGCACATGAAAGTTGAGACTGGATTTCCGGGCAATGCGAAGACAGCCTTGCCACCGGGCGAAACGCCGAACCAGAAAGGTTTGCCAGGCCGTTGCTTTACCTGATGAAATTTCTTTTCA
>CBKWFZ010000432.1:0-4181 GCA_966673785.1 uncultured bacterium | reverse complement strand
CCGTGACGTGCAGGGTCAGGAGAACATCAAGCGTGCGATGGAGATCGCCGCAGCCGGTGGTCATAACGTGATCATGATCGGTCCGCCCGGCGCGGGCAAGACCATGCTCGCAAAACGATTGCCCTCCATCCTCCCGCCGCTTACCCTCAACGAAGCACTGGAGACCACCAAGATCCATTCTGTCGCAGGCAAGCTCGGGCGCGATGCAACGCTCATGACTACACGTCCGTTCAGGAGCCCGCACCATACCATTTCAGACGTCGCGCTCGTTGGCGGTGGTGGCAACCCACAACCCGGCGAGATCTCGATGGCGAACAATGGCGTCCTCTTTCTCGACGAGCTTCCCGAATTCAAACGCAGCGTACTGGAAGTGATGCGCCAGCCGATGGAGGAACGACGTGTAACCATTTCGCGCGCGAAGATCTCGATCGAGTATCCCGCCAACTTTATGCTCGTCGCGAGTATGAACCCGTGCCCTTGCGGGTATTACAATCATCCAGAAAAGGAATGCGTGTGCGGCCCGGGCGTGGTGCAGCGTTACCTGAGCAAAATCAGCGGACCGTTACTCGACCGCATCGACCTTCACGTCGAGGTTGTGCCTGTTTCGTTCGATGAGATGACGGCGAACCGGAAAACTGAAACCAGTGCCGACATCCGCGGGCGTGTTGTTGCCGCGCGTGAGCTGCAGGCATGCCGATTCAAGGAACACCAAACCATTTTCTGCAATGCGATGATGCCGTCGAACATGGTAAAGGAGATCTGCGAAATAAACGACGCCGGCAAGGCGCTGCTGAGAACGGCTATGGAGCGTCTGGGTCTTTCCGCGCGCGCTTACGATCGGATCCTCAAAGTATCGCGTACCGTCGCCGATCTTGCGAATTCACAGGAAATCAAAACGGAACACCTGGCCGAAGCGATCCAGTACCGCAGTCTGGACCGGGAAGGATGGGCGGGGTAGAAGTTCATCGTTCCTATCGGACAGCTCCGTTATTTTTCGCTATTTTGCCTCCCGGCAGTAACTGTGAATGATATGAAAGCGCGAAAGAAAGTACTGATCTGTGAAGACAATCCGGTGGAACGCAAGGTGATTCAGCTGGCAGTCGAAGGCGAGAACGTTGAAACCTTCCTTGCCTCCGATGGTCGCAAGGCACTGGACCTCCTCGAGCAACATGCGGATTTTGATCTGGTCATCACTGATATCCATATGCCGTACAACAACGGCGACGATATCCTCGAACGTATCCGCCGTCACCAGCGCAAGGATACGCCGATCGTGATGATCTCGTCGGACCGCGAAGAGGAAGTGATCCAGCTCGCGCTCAAGCTCGGCGTGAACGTATTCATAAAAAAGCCTATCGACCCGGAGTCGGTGCGGCGTAAGGTGGCCGCCTTCCTGTAAAGGTGGCTTTTGTTTTTCGCGAAATGTGATCAGGTGTTTGCGCGAATTAGACCTCTCTCAATGAAGAAAAGAACAATCGTATTATATGCCGTTGTGCTGGCCGTGCTTATTTTCCTGCTTAAGCTGCTGGAGTACCGGTTGTGGGTCAGGGAGCTGTCGGTGTCGCACTACATGGGCATTATCGCCCTGTTGTTTACAATTATTGGTGTGTGGGCCGGACTGCGCCTGAGCCGTCCGCGACCTCAGGTTACTGACCTTGGCGCCCCGCCCGCGAATCTCGACGACCTGCTTGTGAAGAAGGGGATAAGTCGCCGGGAATATGAAGTCCTCGACCTGATGGCCCGCGGTCTGACCAACCAGGAGATTGCCGACAAGCTTTTCATTTCCCTGAACACGGTGAAGACTCATGCCGCTAACCTGTTTCTCAAACTTGACGCAAAACGTCGGACACAGGCGGTCGAGCATGCAAAAAGGGAAGGGCTGATCAGCTGAAAGGTTATCCCCCATTTTGGAGTATCCTTCTTTCGGGTGAAATTTGCAAACAGGTAGCGAATCATCCTTTCGGGTGATGTTCATACTGACGCCGATCGCGTGTTTTGAGCAAAAAAACTATGAAACGAATCATCGTAATCAATGGAATTATCGCCGGCGTAATCGTATCGGCCATGCTTGCGCTCTCGATGCCCCTCCATGAAAAGGGTATCATCGATTTTAATTCTGGAATGGTCGTGGGTTATGCCTCCATGGTCATCGCTTTATCCGTCATATTTTTCGCGATCAGAAGGTATCGTGAGCATCTCGGTGGCGGGATCACGTTCTGGAAGGCGTTCGGTGTCGGTCTGGCCATCACAGTAATTGCCTCGGTTATGTACGCTCTGACATGGGAATGGTGTTACCATACGATTGCCAGCGACTTTGTGACGCGGATGAGCGAATACTATGTTGACGAGAAAATCGCTGCCGGCGCAACCGCCGAAGAGGTGGCTGCCACGCGGACAGAAATGGCGCAGTTTGCCGAGCAATATAAAAATCCGGTTATCCGGTTCGGGATGACGTTATTCGAAATCTTTCCGGTCGGGTTGCTGATCACCCTGATTTCTTCGGTATTGCTGCGTCAAAAAAATATTTTGCCATCGGTGCCACCTTCCGCGTAAACTGAAGTCTATACATCAGGATGAACGAGCGCGCTGTTCGAAAGTGAACTTTGTGATCTTCGGATGTGAACAAAACCGGCGCTGTTCATCACTATCGTAACTCCCGATACACGAGCTAAAACCCTGATTTTGACCGCTTGTCAACATTTTCGGAGCGAATTCGAAAAACGGGTAAAACTTTTGTATAGGGGTTTTCGTCTTGACACTAACTAACCCGGACCCTATGCTCAAGCCGTTACTCTCTGCCGCCGTCTCGAACCTGATGAAGGAAAGGAAGTCGAGTCTGCTTCAGGTGTTGGTTCTCACCGGCATAATTACCTTTGCTCTTCTCGTCCTCCTCAATATACTTTATGAAGCGAGTTACGATCGCTATCACGCGAAGGCGGAAAATCTTTACCGGATCGTTTCCAATGTGAACGACGGAGACAACGAATACCAGTGGAATACATCGCAGGCGCCGCTTGCACCGGAGTTGCTGAAACGTTTTCCGGAGGTCCGCAACGCAGCACGTTTTTCAGCTTTAGGTAAAATGGTTTTCAGGGACGGCAACCGGAGGTTCGAAGAAGAGGGATTTTATGCCGCCGATGCGTCAGCGTTCGACATGTTCTCCTGGCGGTTTCTGGCTGGCGATCCTGCCACGGCACTTTCGCGTCCCGGAACGATGGTCGTGACAGAGAAAATTGCCCGCAAGTTCTTTGGTTCGGTTAAAGACGCATATCAGAAGATACTCAAGACCGACAACGGCGAGATGTTCATGATCCGGGGCGTAATGGAAAATGTGCCGTCGAATTCTCATTTCACCTTTGACGGACTTGTGTCTGCCGGAAGTGGCAGGGCGCTGAGCGGAGGGTGGGGTAATTTCAGCACGCACACGTACATTGAGCTGCCCGTGAACTACAGTACGGGACGGATGTGCAGCCATCTCAAGAAAATCGCGCGTGAGAACCTGCATCCGATCGCTGACCAGGTTGAAATGCGGATATCGTATCAGTTGCAGCCGCTCACGCAGATCCATCAGGGCTGCAAAAGCCAGGGTTCGGCGGAAGCGGGCTCTGGAAACTTTGCGTATGCCATAGCCTTTTTCCTGGTGGTCGTCGCCGCAGGTACGCTTTTCATCAAGAGCCGCACGGCGGGGCAATCCGCCGAGCTCGACGCACTTCACTCGGCGATGGGGATCAGACGTAGTACGCTTATCGTTCAAATGATCGCGGAATCCGTATGCCTCACGATTGTTGCCTTCGTTGTCAGCATCATACTCGTTCTTGCAACGTTGCCGCTGGTGAACAACATGCTTGGAAAGAACATCCCGATCTCGTTGCTCTGGCATTCGTCTGTGTTCATCACTATGATGGTGATATTCCTTTTCGCCGGTTTCGTGGGCGCGCTTTATCCTTCATTCTATCTGCCCAGGATGCGCGTCCTCGGTCGCCTGAGGAGAGAACGATTGAAGAAAGAAGAGATCTTTATTGTTTAGGAAATCCATTTCACCGCAAAGTCGCGAGGGAGCGCAGGGAAAGGTAGGCAGACTTGAAACTTTCCAGTGTTGAAACTTCCGAAACTTGGACTCATTCAGCGTGCCGACTAATTCTGGTGTCGGCACTTTTTATCAATGTCAAGCCGTGAATACA
>CBKWFZ010000431.1:0-4187 GCA_966673785.1 uncultured bacterium | reverse complement strand
TGTGCTTAATTCCGATGCCGGAAGTTTCGGCCCGTCGGGAATGTTGTTGAGCGTATAATATGCGACGGGATGCAGCACCGGAAGTCCATCCTTCGAACGGACCCCGTGAACGATCAGCTCATGAATGTAGTACTGGCGCAGGTTGTCAATAACGACGCGGACCTTCATCAGATCATCGGATACTTTTACACCTTTAATCGCCAGTGGCTGATCCTCAATCGTCGGGCTTCCATAAACCGGATGATACTTGTATATGAAGGAACGCCCTCCGTACGAATTGAGGTCCTCGGCTTTCGCGCGATCAACGGGCATCGTGAATTCGATCTCGAATCCATCCGGCATCGCGCGCACGGCTTTCATTTCATTCGGCGTCTTTCCGGTCCAGACAAGCTGTTGCAATCCCGAATTTGTCGTTCCAGCAGAACCCCAGCCACGGTTTGTTTCACCGACGAACAACGATCCGTCGTGCCCCCAGTTCATGCGCAATACGCCTGACTGAAAGCCGGAACGAAAGTCGAACGCAACGCCCTGGTATTCTCCCTTCACTTTTTCGAGGACAACACGCATTACTTTACTTTGCCCCTGATCACCGACAAATACCTGGCCTGTGAAGGGACCGAACTTACCATCGGTTTGATCCTGGAGTATTTCTGAATTCGATATCCCCAGAATTCCATGTGGTAGCCACACGGCGGGCAGTTTGAGCGGTGCGATCTTTTCTTTCAATTCGAAAAGCGTAGCGGGATCTTTTTCATCCTGAATGTTTTCCGGTTTTATAAAGACGCCGTCGCGTTTTTCGCGCCGTGGATCAACCGCTGCATAGAGGTCTTCTGTTTTTAATTTGACCGGCGAGTTCGCGCGATCCGCCCACCGCAATCCAGCGGGGTGACCGGCAAAATCGCCTTTCGTAATGTGCCAGATTCCGCCGGAGCCCATCCAGTCGCCCTGATTGTCGTCGTAAAACAACTCGCCGTCTACAACGCCGAGGCCACACGGTGAGCGCATTCCGGTTGCCCATGGTTCGAGCGTGCCGTCCTGGTGGATCTTCATGATCCAGCCGCGCCACGGAACGCGGCTTTCACCGCGCCACCATTCCTGGTCTCCAAACGCGACGTTTCCACTGACGAAAAAGCTGCCATCACTGGCGAGCTTGGGACCAAAACTGTATTCGTGATAGTGACCGGAGAGTGGCCATGCGTGCACGGTCTCATACAGGTCCGCCTTACCGTCACCATCGCGGTCGACGAGACGGGTAAGCTCTCCCCGCTGCGCGGTGTAGAGGGCACCGTCACGTTAAAGCAATCCCAGTGCTTCGTGGAGACCGGATGCAAAAAGCGTAAAGCGAGGTGTACCACCCTGTTGCCGGTACGGGTTTTCAACGACCCAGACGTCACCGCGGCGGGTAGCCACGGCGATACGGCCATCAGGCAAGGTGGCGACACCGCCGATCTCCAGCAGGATGCCTTCCGGAACCGGGACTGTATAAATGTTGTAGTAGTCATCCTCCGTCGGCATCTTTTGTTGCGCATTGGCGAAACTGATTCCCGAGATGAGGAGCAGAATTGTGAATATTGCGTGCTTTGACATAAACGATTTCATGATTCAGTTACCAGATAATTGAATACTTGAGCGATTGCTGCGGCAGGACTGTGACCAGTTCCTTCTTGCCGTTTATGTTGCGAACAAACGGCGTCACGCCGGGTGCAACGCGTACATAGTAGGCGTGATCATCGACAACCCATGCACCATCTGGCATCTGTTCGATTTCCGATCCTTCAGCGAGCTTGAAGTAGACGTTTTCAGGCTGTCCTTTTTTGACAACGACCTCCTGTGTCAGGATCCGGTCATCGTCTTCGGGGAATACCCGGTGTTCGAGTTCAAGCCCCTCGTAGGAAGAAAGAAAAACGGGTCTGCCGGACTCCGGGTCGATCGCGTAACCACGTCCGATGTAGCTTCCTTCAGGGGCCGCCTCGGGAAACTTCGATGACTGGTCCGCCAGCTTCGCGAGCGGTTGGTCTTTAGACAGAAATAACGGTGCGCCCAGCGGTCTGAACGATCCGTCCCCGCGGTCGTGCCACATGGGAGTTGCGTCAACAAAACCGCCCTTCCATACGCAGACGACGTTTCCGGACCGCATATCATAAATATAGTGGAGGCCGGAGGGATCACCGATCGCAACTGTATGGGTGAGCCTTTGGGATCTGTCGCCGTTGAAGTCGACGAATCCTCTGTGAAGGCGGGGTTTGCTTCCGGGCTCGAGCAGTATCGGAGCCGTCGGATTGTCGGATGGAGGAAAAGAACCGATTGCGTGCAGGTCTTTGGCATAGCTATCCGTCGTCGCTACGGTGAGCGCGAGTCTTGGCGCCATCCACGATGCAGTTTTATAATTTATAAACTCGTAAGGATATGTCCCCGCTTTCAGGTCAACAGATCCCTTGTCGTTGTGCCACGAGTCTGCCGACGGGCTGTAAAAAAGCTCCTGGTTGTTCACGGTGAGTTTTCCGGCACCGGTATACATTGCTGCAAATGTATACCGTGCATCGGCCGGTACAGTCACCGAACCCTTGAGCCGCAGTCCGTACATATTCTCTACGTCGGTAACTTCGACGGTAAGTTGAGGGCTTGTCCCCTGGAGCGCCGGCTTTGTCGAAAGAAAATCTGACGGACCTGCGAAGATGCCGTGCCAGATTTCATAAGAGACGGGGCTGGTTTCGTAGGTCAATTCCTTCATTAGTTTATAGCGCACGTTTCTGAATGCCACCGGGCCGTGATCTCCCTGTATCACGATAGGTCCGGCAGGTGTTTCGTTGTTTTCCAGTGGCCCGCCCGTTGGCAGTGGTACTTCGACGTTGTCGTGGATGACGACACCGTTAAGCGTGACCGTGTTGAATCGCGCGTTTGCGATCTTTTTTCCGGACTTGTCGAAACGGGGTGCGCGAAATGAGATATACATCTTTTGCCAGAGCCCCGGTGCTTTGGCGGCGTTCGTCAGGGGAGCTTTACCGGAATATACTTTTCCGGGCTCAGTTTCCCAGTTCCTGTAAATACCTCCGATGTCTGAGAACCGGGGATTTTTAACGCCCCAGCTGTCAAGCAACTGGACTTCGTAACGACCCTGAAGATATATGCCGGAGTTTGAGCCTTTCGGAAGCATTACTTCGAGCTCGAGTTCAAGGTCGCCATGTTCCATGACGGTGACGAGCTGATCCTTTTTTTGTGCGTCGTTGATATTGAGCAGAATACCTTTCCCGTCCTTATAGGTTACAGCCTTTGGTGGCGGAGGTGGCTGTTCACGGGAGCGTTTCTTTTTCTTGCTATCCTGTGGCGGAGGAGGTGCTTGCTCCGGATGGACATCAACAGATGGATTCATGGTTACGTCGCCGACGATCATCCAGTTTCCGGCTTGATTGCGGAAGGCTGCAAGATCGTCAAGCGGGAGTTTTTGAAAACTGCCTTGCTGTGCCTGCGCGGTCAAAAAGCCGCACGCGAGCAACAAGGCAAAACAATACTGTCTTGGCATGGGTTAATATTTTTTGAACAAGGCAGCCAATTTCAGATGAAAGGCCCGGATATCCAACATATTTTGACGGATGGCGGCTTTTTTCAGTAAATGTGCGCGTGTGTTTCATAGTATTTACTAAATAGCCGACTGCGGTCTACCTAATGTAAACTTTACCTATTTTGGCAGGAAAAAAACGATGGATCTGCTTAGCACGATTAAAGGGTTAGCTGAACGATATGCGAGTGACGTTGTCGAAAGCCGGCGGCACATTCATGCTAATCCCGAACTATCTTACGAAGAATATGAAACTGCGCGATACGTAGCAGAGCGCCTGAGGGAATTCGGGATATCGAACATAAAGACAGTCGCCAATACAGGTGTTGTTGCTGAGATCGCGGGGAGCGAGCCCGATACCAGGCTCGTTGCGCTTCGTGCCGATCTTGATGCGCTTCCGATCACTGAAGGAAACGACGTGCCTTACAAATCCACCAGACCGGGAGTGATGCATGCATGCGGGCATGATGTGCATACGTCGAGTCTGCTCGGGACCGCAAGGATATTACAGGAACTTCGCTCACACTTCAAAGGAACAGTGCGTTTGATTTTTCAACCAGGGGAAGAAAAAAATCCGGGCGGAGCATCACTGGTCATCAGAGACGGCGGTCTCAAAAATCCCGAACCGGCA
>CBKWFZ010000430.1:0-4190 GCA_966673785.1 uncultured bacterium | reverse complement strand
TGCCCCAGCATTCCGCGGATCGTCGTAATTCCGTTCGCGGCAAACAAAGCCAGTACATCTTTCATGGGTTCGAAATCGTCGACGGGAGGGACGTGAGCATGCATTTCCGCCAACCCCGGCATGAGATACTTTCCCGATCCATCTACGACGAATGCATTGGCCGGGAACCTCAGGCGTTTTCCGATGGCGCTCACTTTACCGTTTTCAATCACCACCATTTGATTGCGAAGGATTTCTTCGCGGTCCATCGGAACGATATTTACATTCCGGATTACAACAACGCGCGTCCTTGAGTCAATCAGGGTTGTATTCTCCTGGGCCGATGCTGAAACCAGCGTAAGTATGGTGAAATAAAGGTAAAAGGCGACTCGCATGTTCGTCAGTTGCGTGGCGGATTGATCATGATATGCGCGCGATGTGTTCCCGGATCCATGATCCACGGCATTCCCGGCGCGCTGGGCGTCAGCGGCAACCCTGTTGTTTCGGCTGTGGCGTAAGGTATGTAGATGACATAACGAAGATAGCCGCTCTTCACCTCTCCGGTTGTCGTGTCGAAGTCGCCATCATTTGCCGTGTAGACGTAGAGTGATGCAGGTTTTCCCGGCATCTTGAGCTTTCCCTCTTTTACTTCCTTTTCGCGAATGTCAAAAATTTCCTGGAACGATTTCCCTTCCGCCCGCAGGACGCGTCCGCGTGTCATAAAGGGCTCAAGATCCTTATGATAACACGACACGTTCAGACCCTTTTGTTCCGGGTCGTCGGTGAGGCACACCAGGTCGTTGTTTCCCTGGCGCACAACCACGATCTCATGTTTATTTTTTATGGTGATGACAGAAGCGCCTTCACGGAGTTCATCGGGTGCGGCCTTCAGGGCAAGGGTAATCATGCCATTCTGTTGTGCCATAATTCCTGAAGCCAGGCAGCAAGCGAAAACGGTGGTTGCAAGAATTTTCATAGGAAGGAATTTGAAAAAAAGGTAGCGCAATTCAACGATAAATCAAAAGACAATCGTCGCGAACGGAAAACGCTTCAACGCCTATAATGCACCGAGAACTTCGTGCGTGATTCGGAGCAGACGACCAATTTAACATCGATCATGCGTCACATCGTCTTTGCCCTCAGCAAGCACTAGTTTTCGTCGGCGCAAATGAAGTCATTAACGTGTGGGCCGAATGTTGGCTGCCACGAGTCCTTCATAAAAATACCCCGGGTGAACCCAGGGTACTTGATCAAAGTCAACAACTAATCTTTATTGATGTCCATTTTTACTGTGGCTGTTTGAACATTTTTCTGCCATGCAGGTGAAACGCCGAGTTTGAGCGAAAAGAAAATCGTATTGTTCAGCTTCTTTATTGCTACCTCGGCATCGGCATCATTTGGCATTTCAACAAATCCAAATCCACGCGAGAAGCCGGTTAGTTTATCGGTAATTATTTTTACCGACGTCACTTCTCCGATTTGGGCAAATAGTTCTTTTAATTCGTTCTTGTCGGCAGACCGGCTGATGTTTGAAACATACAAGTTCATAGAGTAGAAGTTAAAGTAGACGGATATGACTGGAGAGAGACTTTTTCAATTGAAAGAATCAGAGCGGATTGGTGATCTTCTAAGAAGATGTTCCGGAAGGATAATTGGAATTGAGATGTGAAGCTATCTAATTAAGTCGCCAAACTACGGGATTAGCGGAGTTTATTTTAGAGACGCTTATATAATCATATAATAAGTTAAGATTCTCAAGGTAATGCCGGAAAAAAGTCTACCTTTGGTTCGACACAGTCCTAAAAAGTCTGCCGGAGATATTCCTGTCTGACCACCTTTCTGCCTGCTTCGTTTTACTGACTTCATTTGTACCCTCTAACTTGGGCTAATCAGCGTATTGATTGCAATGCGCGCCTATAAATCATTTGTAAGGAATAACACCTGGATAAATGCGCCAACTCAGAATAGTCAAACAAATCACCAATAGGGAAACCAGTTCACTTGATAAGTATCTGCAGGAAATCGGACGAGTTAGCAGAATCAGTGTAGAAGAAGAGGTTGAACTGGCGCGAAGAATCAGGGGAGGCGATGAAGTAGCGCTTGAAATGTTAACGAAAGCCAATCTCAGGTTCGTGGTGTCTGTGGCAAAACAGTATCAAAACTACGGAATGAGTTTAGGTGACCTGATCAACGAAGGAAACGTAGGATTGATGAAGGCAGCGCATCGATATGATGAAACGCGTGGCTTTAAGTTCATATCATACGCAGTCTGGTGGATACGCCAGTCCATCATGCGGGGATTGGCAGAAAACTCACGAGTGGTGAGATTGCCTCTCAACAGGGTGGCTGCGCTTTCAAAGATGCTGAGGACCGTATCCTTACTTGAGCAAGTTCATCAGCGTGACCCCACACTCCATGAGATCGCGCAGGCACTCGACATGAGTGAAATAGATGTAGCCGATTCCCAGAACCATTCACGTCGCAGCTTGTCCGTGGATGGGCCGATACGGGAAGGCGAAGACGGTACATTGCTCGACACGCTTGAAGACCGAAGCTTTGATCGACCCGATGCCATGCTGATCGGCGATTCAATAACAACGGATGTGAAGCGCGTTCTCAATACGCTGCCAGCCATGGAAGCGAATGTTTTGACCCTTTATTTCGGACTTGAAGGCGAAATCCCCATGTCGCTGGATGAATTGGGTATTCGCTTGAACCTGACCGGAGAACGTGTGCGTCAGATCAAGGAAAAGGCAACAAGAAAACTTCGGCGGGAAGGCAGGTTGCAAGTATTAAGGACATATTTATAATAACCATAAGAAAATGCTAAATCAAACACACATGAGCGAACGGACGACTATCCTGCAGGCGCGCAACAGAAATCAAGAAATTTCCACCCACGTTCCAAGCCTGGTCATTCGGATTTTCGATGCGATAAACCGCAGGTACGATTCTGTGATCGACTTTCTCTTCAAATGGACGAATTGAATTCATATTGCGTGAGATTCGGGCAGGTGGATGACAACAAATACCCGGTTGGGACTGTCGTCCATGCAACTGGGAATCCGTCCATAAGACTCATTATCAAGAGCTACAACGCAAGGATCTATTACTGCGCCGTTATGGACGACCCTTCACGACGACAGCTTGCGTACTTTGAGCGGGAGATTTCAGATTCTACTAACGCATAACAGGCGTTCTGCGACACTTGCGCAAATCCAGCGCTGATTCGCTCAAGCAGATAACTGCATGGGTCATACTCGGTAGGACGGTGTATTGCAAAACGCCTGCATAACAGAAGATTCATGATCCGCGGGGCCAGCGGACGTAGCCCACGTTGTTTACATGAAGAGGAGTTCGGTTGACTGGAACGGCAACGAAAGTCCGAAAGCCAGCGTATCGATTATTCAGCTTCGAGCGCCTCAAGCATATCAGCGAGTTCATCCTCAGCCTTCAGGCCCGGCCGTATTTCATGTCCGCCGGTAAGACACACGCCTGATATCCCTGTCAGGGCGAGCGATTCATCGAGCCTGCTTCGCGATGGAACGGCGGCCAGTATCTCATGCTGAGGTAAATGCCTGCTAAAGAAATCATCGGGCGTATCGATAATCAGATACGCGGGTTTCGACACCAACGGAGGAATCTCGTCAGCTGGCTTGACCGCAAGCATGAATGGCAACGGGACTGACGGAGAAAGGATTTGCCATTCGTCCAGTGAGAACTCGAGAAAGTCGGGCTGATAATCAGCAATAATAGCCTCCAGTTGCTGCCGGTCGCGAAGACCATAAAGCTCAACGACGATCTGGGGACCGGTGATCCAGCCGCGGATTTCCTGGAACCTGGCCGGGGTGATGGCATTAGGCTGCCCCTCAATGACACGAAATCCGAGGAAATCAACGCCCATTCCGGCGCAATATCTTGCATCACTCAGGTTCGTAATACTTCCCACTTTGACCAGCGTTTTCAATGCCATAGCTTTAATGAAAAAGAAGAAATAAATTTGGCGAACTTGCCGTTCAAAGATGAGCCGCGTTTCAGTAAAAACAAAGGATTCGTGATGACAGGAGCTAAATTAATACGGGTTTGGAGCTGGTTTGCTGTGTGTGTACTATTTTCATGCGACGATGGCGTGCCCCGGGATTTTTCTAATCACGATGAAGAATACTTTCCGCTGATGACCGGAAATTTCTATCGTTATCAAGTGGAAGAAA
>CBKWFZ010000429.1:0-4200 GCA_966673785.1 uncultured bacterium | reverse complement strand
GGGCGCGTCGGCACCGGTGACGACGACCCAGGAATCGACCAAGTCAGCCGCGAGGAACAGCATGCCGTCGATCATCAGCGCCGACTTGAAGGTCACAGGGGATCTCCTCAGCGACGGCGACATCCAGGTCGACTTCAATGCGAGCTTCGATGAAGTTCATGTTAATTCCGGCAAGATCTATCGCGTGAATATGTCCCGGGAGTTTCAGGGCCGCAAGACTGACTATGGTATTATACCAATTCCGCTCGGCGAGGTAGTGAAACAAAATGTCAAAGATGCGGAGCGGGTAACGCGGTATTCATCAAGCTATGCCGATATCCGCATTGGTGACGAAATCTTCGACACCCGGTTATCATATGTTGATCCGGACTTTTTCAGCATGTTCACGTTTACGTTTATCGACGGAGATCCGGGAGCAATCACAAGAAAATCAAATATTCTGATCAGTGAACGACTGGCGATTCGCTATTTCGGAAGCACCGACGCGGCCGGGAAAGTGGTCACCCATATTCTCCGGGAAGGAGTTACGCGTGAATTCGAGGTGGCAGCCGTGTTTCAGAACCCGCCAACCAACTCGAGCTTCAACGACGATGCGTTTACCTTGTATGATAATTACTGGGAGGAAGATGAACGACTTGAGCAAGGCCTCAACTGGACATACAGAAATACACTTTTTCTTCAGGTCGACAATCCGGACCGGATCGCGTCGATTGAAGGTCAGCTGAAACCTTTTATCGAAAACAATAACAAAGTCCGCGAAGACTTCATTATCCAGGCTTATGCGCTTGACCCGTTCACAGGCATGGCCGTCCGGGATACTTACGATGACAGGCCGGGAACCTGGACACGTGAGGCTTCTCCGCTCGCAGCGGTCGTGGGATGCGCCATGATGGCGATCTTTGTCCTGCTTATCGCCTGTTTCAACCTTACAAATACAGCCATTGCTATATCTTCGCGGCGGCTCAAAGAAATCGGCATCAGAAAAGTCATGGGCAGTATGCGACCCCAGCTTATTTTCCAGTTCATCGGCGAAACACTTATCATCTGCTTCTTCTCATTGCTTATTGGAATCGGCATCGCCGAATTTTTGCTAATCCCTGCTTTCAATGAACTATGGCCATTCATGGAGCTGCAGACGAACTATTTCGGTAAGCCGGACTTCCTTCTCGTGATGATCGGTATCCTCCTGTTTACGGGATTGCTCGCAGGCGGATATCCCGCGTTCTACATAAGCAAGTTCCAGCCCACGACTATCTTGAAAGGGAAGCAGAAACTCGGCGGGACAAACGTGTTTACGCAGGTCCTGCTCACCCTGCAGTTTGCCATTTCCCTCACCGGAATTGTATGCAGCATGGCATTTATCGACAACGCCCGGTACCAGCGTGATTTCGATATGGGATTCAACCAAAAGGAAGTGTTGTTTACCTGGGTGAACGACGAAGCACAATTCAACGCATTGCGCGACGTGATGGCACAGCATCCCGATGTCACGTCGATCGCGGGTTCGGAACACCACATCTTCTCGAGTTACTTCAACGATCCTGTCAAACACGAAGGGACCGAACTCGAAGTTGACATAATGAATATCGGTGACAATTATCTGAAAACCGCCGGGTTCACGCTGCTTGAGGGCCGCGACTTCAGGAAAGATTCGGAAACTGATCGTAAAGAATCGGTTATCGTCAGTGAAAAGCTGGTCTCAAAGTTTGGCTGGGACAATCCAATCGGAAAAGAACTGATCTGGCTGGACACCGTAAAACTTTATGTGATCGGCGTGTTCAAGAATGTCTACACGCAAGGCCTCTGGTCGGAAATGGAGCCGATGATGCTTCGCTACAGCGAACCGGAAAAGTATCGTCACCTGCTCGTAAGCGCGCCAGCGGATAAGATAATCGCCGTGAATACCTATATGGAAGAACAGTGGAAGCATGTATTTCCGAACCGGAAATTCGGGAGCCGTTACATGGATTCATCTAACGTGGAGGCCAACCGCGTAAATACCAATATCCTTAAGATGTTTGTGTTCCTCGGCGTGGTAGCGGTAATGTTATCCGTTACGGGACTCTTCACACTGGTGTCGTTAAATATTATCCGAAGGATGAAAGAGATCGGCGTGCGGAAGGTGCTTGGCGCATCAATTGGAAACATCTCCAAAGTGATCAACATGCGGTTTGCAGTTTTGCTGCTTATCGCATGCGCACTCGGATCTTATGCAGGCGCATTCATGTCAGAGATGCTGATGGACAGTATCTGGGATTTCTTTCAGCGAACTACGGTTGTGACAATGGTTTTGTCATCCGGCTTTTTACTTCTTGCAAGCGGAATTACAGTCGCTGCCAAAACCTACAAAACTGCGCGCATGAATCCGGTAAACGTTCTGCGTGACGAGTAAATTCACCTTATCAGTGGTACAAGGCAGATTCATCGCACCAAACAGGTGGATCTGCCGCCACTGCCCAGGCCTATTCCGGCACGGGCCTTGATTCCATTTGTTTGATGATGTTGTTGACTTCCGCTTCGGTGTCGCGCAACCGGCTCTGGCAAAACGCAATCAGCTCTGCGGCACGTTTCACTTTCTCCGCCAATACATCGACCGAGACAGACTCGGTTTCTATTTCCGTGGATATTCTCTGCAGCTCCTTGTAGGCGCTTTCATACGTCATACCTTCCATGGCTTTCATTTTTCCGGTTTACGACACTTATCAGATCGGTTTTGTCGAGGGTAACGGTGATCTCGTCCCCGGTTGCAATCTCCGCGGGATTGACGACAATTTTGTCACCTTTTGACACAATTGCAAACCCCTTCCTCAGGATATTGCGCGGGCTCATCATACGCATAAGCGCTTCCTGATGGACGAGCCACATGCGTTGAGTCTGAAACGCCTTTTGACAATGGAACCGGAACAGGTGCAGTGTCTGATCAAGATTGCTTTTATGATGCCTGACCAGCTCGTTCGGTTTTGATGTAAGTCGCGTGAACACCTGGCGAAGGTTCGAATCCTGACGATCCAGCACACGCCGGGCAGAGTTTGTCACCAACTGCTGCGCTTTCGCCAGATCGACCGTAGCCTGCCCTACCAATCGTTTCGGCAGATGAACGAGGTTGTTTTTAATGTGCATCAGTTTCTCCCGCTGCGTCGAAAGTTGTTGAGGCACGATCTGCATCAACCCGTGGCGCGTCGTTTGTAGCCGGCTGTTTTCCAGCGCAAGTCTCTGCTGTACGCGTATGATCAACCGCTGCTGATGTTTCAGTATGTTCTCCTCAAAACTCCTGTTATGCGCGAGAATAAATTCAGCGGCTTTCGTCGGCGTCTTTGTCTGGGTATGCGCCATCATATCCACAATACTGACGTCCTTGTGGTGTCCGATTCCGGTGATAACCGGCACAGGAAACCGCGCTACGACACGCGACAATGAATAGGTATCGAAAACGAGGAAATCTGTTTTAGCGCCTCCACCACGGGTAATGACCACGCAATCGTAAGGATTCGCCTTATGTTTGTCATAAACCTGGAGCAGTGTCTGAACCAGTTCATTTTCAGCATTCACGCCCTGAACAGCGGAGTAATAAAAGTCGATGATGAGACGGTACCCGTACTGATTTGTCTGAACGGTGTGCACGAAGTCGGTATACCCCTCAGAACGGGGCGAGCCGATCAGGGCAATGCGCTGAATCACACAATTCAAAACAAGCTGTTGATTGCGGGTAACGTAGCGGTCGCCGACCAGTTGCACACAGTCGGGATTAAACTCAAGCAGCTTCGCGAGCGTTTCTTTTCGCTGACGTTCAAGATTCCCGAGCGTAAAGTTCGGATCAAGATCAACCAGCGTAAGAGAGAGGCCGTAAACGATATGGTAGTTGATTCGCACACATGCGAGCACCTGCAGACCGTCCTGAAATTTCTGCCCGGTAACATGTTCAAACGACGCAATCTGCCGGGAGCCTTGTTCCCACGAATTCGCTTTTACCTTGGCCGCCTCGGTGTTTGAATTTTCAATCTTCTCAACAAGGTCAAAATAATGCCGGTCGCGGTCCGGATAAAATTTGTGTCCGCTAACCTCGGCGACGATCCAGAATGTTTGTTCCCCGAAATGTTCATGAATTACCTGTCTTACCTTGCGGGTAAGATCAGAAAGCCTGATGTAAGCGATTTCGGATTGTAACACTGGTCTGGACAGAACTGAACTGCCCGAAAGTTA
>CBKWFZ010000428.1:0-4203 GCA_966673785.1 uncultured bacterium | reverse complement strand
GGCCGAGCTAGCCGAAGTGAAACGCTGAATAACATCAAACACCCAAAGTGAGATCAACCCAAAGGAAGCAATGATGTGGAGGAAAAGAAGGAATTGATACATGTAAACGGATTGGAATGAATTGCTATTTGACTCAGTCCGGTTTTTTGGTTCCCTTATGAACTACCGGTCATCAGTTTCATAACGCGATAATACCCTTAAGCGTTGCCTGCAAGTTCGACTTATTCGAAAACCTCAATCTCATACAATGAGTAGCCCCATTTTCCGGGAGCGCGTCGCGCCATGTTTATTCTGATAAATCTGATTTCCGAGGTAGTCACGTCAAGGATATCCCGCTCGCCATCACCTTCCGGAACTTCTTTTATTTTTGTCCAGCTTTTTCCGTCTGTTGAACCCTCGATATTGTAAGCTGACGCGAAGGACGCTTCCCAATGAAGAACCAGTTTCCGGATTGAATAAAACTTTTTAAGGTCGATGGATATCCAGGCCGTTTCCGTGGGTGCGCTGGACCATCGCGTTGTGTGATCGCCATCGAGAACGTTGGCGGCCATGAATACTGCGCTGCTGTTTTCATTCGACGAGCTTACAGCTTCGTTTCCGTAGTAGGTTGCAATGTTCCCGGTGCCGTCACGTACGACGTCAAATTCGAAGCTTCGCTCAGAGGAGAGTCCGTTGGAGGTATTGGCCATGACGGTAAACTTAGCTTTGCCGGTTTTTCCGGACAACGTCACCCGTACAGATCCGTTTCTCAGACCTTCAGCGTTGAGTACGTCCGGGTTTTCATTTTTGGTGACGCGGAATTCTACAGATTCTGATCCGTCTTTGTCTGTGCCGCTTTCAAGCAAAAGAAAGTCGTCATAGTTTTTGAACCGTGTTGAAACAACGCCCGGACTATTTCCAATAATCAGCGGTGTACCTGTGAGCCATTGGACGCCGGCTTTTAACAGCGCCTGGTAGCCCGGTGAATTCTTGGCGGCTTCATCATGACCCAGCGTAAGGCACATCACCTTGCCCTTGCCAACAGGATGCCACCACATGACAGGGTGATTTTCTGCCCGGGCAATCACATGAAGATCTTTTGATGTTGGTTCGATGTAATAGAGTTCATCCCGAATCTCAAAATCCGCGACTGCACGCGAGACCGGGTGTTCCGATTGCTTTCTGAATTTGTATTCATAACCCCAGAACTCGCTATTGGTGGTTGATACATTAAATACGGACGGAACAGTCGAAGGACCACCAATAAAAATTGCGCCAATAAAATCCTGATATTTATTCCAATTCAGCAGGCTTAGTATTCCACAGTGTATGGTCATGTAGGCTTTACCGCCTGCGACGAAAGCGTGTAGCGCGTTTAGTTGTTCCCCGGTTGGTTCGAGAAAAAGCGAATTGCTGATAACGAGATCGTACTGCTGCAGCTTGTGCGCGTTGAGCACGTTAAGGTTTTCCGTGACGTCGACGCTGAGCGTGTTCTTCAGGATATCGACGACTTTTTCATTTTGGAATTCATGAGTCCACGGCGGGTAGCCGTCCTTATATGCTGGTACGTTTCCGTTTCCGGTGATTATGAGCGCACGCGGAAGTTTTTGCGCGTGGCTTTGCATGGGTTGGATAAGCAAAAAAGCAAGTAAGGCCAGCGTTGTGCCGACCAATGCGAATCCGTTGGATTTCCCTGATCTTATCACGCTCATTTTGGATTGTTTATCATGGAATGAGCGAAATAATAACGCGTATGAGAACCGCGATTGTAAAAAAGCGAACTATCGCGCCGGAAACAAACTCAAATCCGGCCGGTAGGCAAGGGTTTCCGAAACTATCGACGTAATGGTCCGCAGCTTTAATTGTTCTTCAACGATATCCAGGTCGGTGGCAACGGATTCGCTGAGCCCGAATTCCTGCCAGTTATTGGCGCAGATCATGAGAAGAAACTGATTCAATGCACCACCATCCACTGTGCTGAAGGTGTGAAATGAAAGAATGCCCTTATCAGTAAGACGTTTCTTTAATGCCTGGATGATCCGTAATCCGTCAGAAGCGTCATTTACCGAAAGCGTGATCAGCCTTGTTAGTCGCGTCTTGTAATCAAGCGTGTCGTTCGTGCTGTAGGTGGCATGGTGCCTGACCTTGAAAAGAGCTGTTACATCGGCGAACGGAAACACATGCATTCGGTTATCCGCGAGGTCCTCTGCAGGTTTGACCGCGTTATCAAAATCTCTCCACGTGCGGTGAAACGTGGCGTCGGCGAATTGTCCGTAGCGTGGTCCAAAGATAACAAACCAGCCCCACCAGCTCCAGGTATCCCCGTTATCCCTGTGCCATTGCAAATGTTTTTTGTAGCCGTTTTCAAATTGCAATCTGTCTTTGGGTTTCCAGAATGCGAATTGCGCGAGTTCGTTTTGCTGGCAGTATCCTTCGGTCGACACGTTTAGCACCACGGCCAAAAACAGAAGAAGTTTGATGCGCTTCATGGCCTCGTCGGTTTGTTGATCATGCGAAATATAAAAAAATATTCGAAGATGAAATTGTACGCTACCGCGGCCTGTCAATGTTCACTGCCAATCGAGAGGAATAAAGTGCTGGTTAATGGGCAGTTTGTCTGGACGGAACGCCGAAGGCGCCATGCCCGTGAACGAACGGAATTCCCGAATAAAATGCGATTGGTCGTAGAAGTCGTTTGCATAAGCCAGGGTTGTGAGGCTCGCTGAACGCTGTTGCGTGAGCATGTGCAGCGACTGCCGGAAACGCATGATCCGGACAAAATGTTTTTGACTGAACCCAATGCGTGAAAGGAACGCTTTCTGCAAATAACGTTGCGACACGTGGAGTGTTGAAGCGAGGCTGTTGAGGTCAGGCGTTGTTTTATTCCGGTACAGGTAATGGACGGCGTGATCAACAAGGTTATCGGCAGAACGCTCGCGATGTCGCGAAAGCCGCTGCATGAGAAGCGCGTCAACGGCCTGAACCAGCGCATCGATCTTCGCTTCGCTGATGCAGCTACCGGCAAACGTTGTGAATGATTCCGGAAACAGCGCGCCCCACGGTATTACGCGGTCGTTGAGCTCAGATATGGGAATGCGCGCGAAGCGTGAAAACGTATGTGGATAGAACCAGATGCCGAAGCTTTGGCCTTTGCCGGATATCCTCAGCTTCCGTGGTTTGAGAATTTGTCCTATAATTTTCGCTGCGTCCTCCCGGACACCGTCCTTGTAAAAATCCCAGCCCACGCTGAAAACCGCTTCCACGCATCCGTCAGCGAAGTAAGTATCTTCAATTACGCGATCGGCTGTATTGTCAATGTAATAGTAACATTTGACAAACTTCGCCAGCGCGGGTGATGGTGTCAGCTGCCTGATTTTCATGATATGAGGGAGTGTTACCTTCCGTTTACGTTGTCGTGAGGAAAAAGGTGGAGATAATTTACGAAAAATTCGGCGAGCGGTTGACCACGGAACGGAATCCGCTATGGAAAGGCAGTGATGGATCAAAGAATTAAGATACTTACTGCTCCAGTTTCCTGACGGTAAAAGTTTTCGAATCGGTCAGGTAGCAGGCCAGGTAGTGTTTGCCGTTGCTATGGAAAAGTTTATGTAGAACGGCCTTTTTCACTTTAAGATTTTTCAGGAACTCGGTCGTTTTCTCGTGGATGTTTGCCGGGATGTCCCCTTGTATGTGTTCCAGGGTTTCTTTGGCCAGCAGCACGTCGAAGTAGACGATGGACGAGGTCGATCCCGAGCTCACGGGCGTGTAGACCGTAGTTGCGGGTAGCGATACAGTACCACCGGGTGTGCTCACCGATCCACCCCCCATCTGCATCGGAGCCGAATAACCACCACCGCTGGAAATGATATTTCCACCAACAGTTAATACAATTTTGTCCTGTACCGCATAAGCGGACACTGCGGGACGACCATTTGCCACCTTTCGAATGAAGGCGGCTGGTTTTATTTCCTTTTTTGTTGTGGTTTGCGCAATAAGTCCGGTGTTCCTGAAATTGATCTCATCCGTGTTCCGAAAGACCTTACTGAACAGAACGTTTCCGTCGTTGAGATCTGTAGCCCAGACGGAAAGTCCTTCCTGACATCCAAAAATCTGAAACAGCCTGTTGGATTGAATGTATGAATTGGATTCGCTGTACATCGATGATAATTTGCAGAGGGGATTCTCCTGGGGATAGGTTTTAATCGTTCCCTGATTTGATACCGT